>CAYXUX010000267.1:0-1504 GCA_964468275.1 uncultured Clostridiaceae bacterium | reverse complement strand
TAGTCACCGTACAGTCTAGCACGAAGTTGTTCACCAAAGCCACTTGGAAATTCATGGTTTGATAATCAAAAATTCGCACATGGTTTCCTGCAAATTATACCTTCTATTTCTTGTTCATATGACTCTAAACATTGCCCCAGAGCCTTCATGAATTTAGTCTCAAGGACAAGTTCATTTCAGTAGTAGAGTAACCCCGTAGCAAGCCTCTAGCACCTGTCTGTGCCGTTGCTTGAGAGGTAGTAGGAATGAGTATGTCTGTAGCTATTTTTTAGCAGGAAAAGATTGAAAAAGGTTTATTGATAAACATATTTTTATGTTAGCCTATATTTTGTGGTATGATAACTTATATTGGCTTAAATAATAAAGGATGTTAATTATGAAAAAAACTTTATTGGTTTTTCTAATATTGTTGCTTTTTACAGTTTTTGCTTCAGGTAATAGAGAATCCTGGATGTCGGGAGGAGGTGAGTTCGGACAGTCCAGAGAAACTCAATCAGTACAAGGTATAAAGGTAAACACCACATTGAATTCAATTGGCGCATATATAAACGTTCTTCAATTTAATGATGATAAGGATACAGGGATAATTGTTCATGACTCTTTCCTTCTTCCTTTAGGTGGAAAAATTAAAATAGACGGTGAACATTTAGATTATTCCCTATCTGATGCAGATTTTAAATCCTATATAGGCATAATGTTGGGGCCTGTCTTCAGGAAGTCTTTAGACGGAGGGAAGGGTTTTTATATTGGAGCAGGTCCGAGTATACAACAGTTAACAGCTTCATACGCACAAGGCAGTTCAGTAATAAGTTATTTATTTGGAATTGGTATTAGTACTGGAATAAAAATAGATATTGGAGAAAAAACTTATTGGGATGTTGGACTCATGGCTGATGCTAGTTTCTATAGTTATACTAAATCTTCTGCCTATCCCGATGGGCAAACAGGTAATATGTTCAATCTTTCCTTAAGACCACATATAGGGATAGGTTATATTCTTAAAATGAAATATGAATAAAAGTAAAGTGCGGATAGTAATTCAAAAATAGTTTTTTATGTCTCTTGAAGATTAGGATAGTGGATTCAATAAATTACTTCTTAAAATCATTTTTTGGTAACATCAATTCTCATAATATAAAATCAGACTATTTATTTAAATCTTATTTCATGTAAAATTGTTTGTCATGTAGCAAATCATTAATATCATTAGCAGTTTTGTTTGTTTCTATGCTCATGCTTGCTGTTGCACTACGAGTTGTAGTACTGCGACTTGTACTTTTCGTTAGAATTTTGTCATTACCCTCAATGTTATAAAAATTAAATAGCGTTAGCGTACTACCGTCACCACTAAAAGAGTACTTTTCCCAATCATCCCATTCAGAGTATGGGTTATTCCATAATTTCCAACGATATTTACCATCTCTAACATCAAAGGCTATATTCCATAGATAGTAATCGCCAATATAATCTCCTGTATAAGACCAACCGCTATAAGAATAATAAC
>CAYXUX010000266.1:0-1505 GCA_964468275.1 uncultured Clostridiaceae bacterium | reverse complement strand
TCAAATTTTAGAAATTTACTACTCTTTCTCGGTAGTCGGTTTTGATTTCTGTTTGCAAATAGGTGATAAAGCGGTTTATCAAGTTAGCCGCTTCACCGCGGGTTAATTGCTTATTTGGCTCTATCATTTTTTCCGCATTAGTATCAATCATTTTTAAGTCTTCCGCTACATATATTGATTTTCTCGCCCAGTCCGGGATTTCCATTTCATCGGCAAAGGTCTTGCCTAGGTTAAATGTTGATATATCTTCCAAACCTAATGCCCTGATAATTATAGTTACCGCCTGCGCTTTTGTAAGCAATTCTTCAGGGCCAAAGGTATTGTATTCGGTGCCTTTCATTATATCAAGCTCTGTAACTCTTTTTATGAATGGATAGTAAGGATTTTCAGCATCTACATCGGCAAATACTATTTCTTCTTGGACTTCTTTTCTGGATTTGGGTTTCTTTGTCTCAGGCTCTGATTCCAATCCGCAAGCCTTTACCAATGCCCTGGCAAATTCGGCTCTGTTTATAGGTGTTCTGGGATTAAAGTATCTTGTATCTCCCGTCATTACTCCCAAGCTAAAAAGCCTTTTTATATCCTTTTCCGCCCAATATCCGGAGATATCCGTATAGCCGGGTATCGGAAGAGGGTGTAATTTGGGCAATGTGGTAAGTTTGAGACTTCCCTCTCCGGTAGTTCTTTTCGTTGTTCGTGTGCCGGATATGACAGGCATATCATATGAATAGGTCAGTGTATTTTCTTCCTTCTCGCTGATTGAATATCTTTCTCTGAAGCTTATTTGATTGGGCTTGCTCTGTTGGGATATTATCTCTTTTTCTCTTATATTTGTAACACCATAATTTACAGCACCGGTACTTTGCTGGCTTGTACCTGTTTGCCGTGTAAAATCATAAGTAATCAAATGGTTAATAAGAGCCGTCTCAACTGTACTCCATTCATTATCGTATTTATAGGTTTCTCCATGTATATCAATTGTAACTGTATTAGTGCCTTCCGTATATATCTTTTTTCCATTCCAAGTACCGCTAGTGTATTTTATTATGCTTTTATCTTGGGCAGTGGATGATTTATTAAAAATATAGTCTTGGAGAACATAATTCCTTCCGTCTATTGTTATGGTTTCCGTGATTTTTCCACTTGGGTCGAATGTTGTTGATATAAGGGTTTGACGGAGTTCGTCATCTTTTTGCATTTCCGTATTATATACTACTTTTCTGGAAAGATGTGAGTTGTTTTCTCCTGTTAAATCATAGTCAAATGTTATTTTTTGAGAATCTCCTTTACCGGATTCGGTAATTTTAACCTTTCCTATGAGTTCCACAGGTCTGCCTGATAGGAAGGTTATTTCTTTATATTCAAATTCATTTTCAATACCGGGTTCGATTATATCGGCATGGATTGTCGTTGTTATAGTTAGTATTATAAATATTAGAAGTATTATTCTTTTCATTAAGGGTACCTCCTATCTCTTTTTGAAATCACGGGTTTTATCCATAGGC
>CAYXUX010000265.1:0-1506 GCA_964468275.1 uncultured Clostridiaceae bacterium | reverse complement strand
TTACAAATTTCTGTAATTGCTTTTGTCAATGAATCTATGGTTATAGGATAATTTTTAATCGTAGCATCCATATCCATTGTGGAACGGTTATCAATTCCCACAAGAGCAGCTATTAACATACCACCTTTTAATATAAATTTGTTTTTGTAATTAGATTTGGATAGTCTTTCAAGAAACCTTTCAAACATATAGTTTTGTAGTATAACTTGGGCTGAAATATCTTTTTCTTTTGCTAAGTTCCTAATTTTAGCCTTTAAACCCATGGCTTTTCTGCTCATATAAGTACCTCCATATAGGTATTTAATATTTTTTCTACATTAAGTTTTTTTGCATATTCTATAAGCAAAGCATAATCTAAGTGCCTTTTCTTTGCTACCCTTTTAAGGGCATCAGAAAATATCTGAATGTCTATCCTGTTCCTGCTTCTTAATATATCGCAAATTGTTCTTTCCATATTATATATATTTATGATATTTCCAAGGGACGTTTTTCCTTCTACCATACCCATTTTGTGAAGATCCTTTTTTATATAATAAATTTTAGATTTTTCACTTATGGCATTTACAACCTTATATCCACTTGGTACTGTTACAGAATATTCAAAAGGTATCCTATCTGATAATTCATGTAAGAAAAGGGCAGTTTCATGGGAATAGATTAAATTAGGATATTTCTTTTGCAAAATAAACATTTCATCCTCTAATAAATCTGGCAACACATAAATACCTCTGCCTATTCTTTCTATTTTACCCTCTGCCACCATCATAGATAAATAAGTTCTCGGAATTTTGTTTTTGTCCAAATCTAAACTAAGTAATGTTCCTTTCTGCTTGTTTATAATATTTTCAATTCTTTTAATGTAATCCATAACTTCCACCTTCTTTTACAAATATACCTACATTGTATTCGATATAAGTATATTTGTAAATATGGCTTATGAAATAAATTTTAATCGCACATCAACATGTCTACGCACTCCATACCTAAAACTACTGATACTTCAATTTTATTTCTCAATTCCTTATTTCTAAAATTATCAGCATCTTTAGTAAAAGTAACATACCTCGTAAAGTGTTGGAAATTAAGGATTTCTACGTATCTTTCCTTTGCATTCCTATTACGCACTCTATATGGGTTGAAGCAACGATTCTGATGTAACAAGTAGATAGTGTACCCTTAGTGGAAGGTCATTTTTTCAATAATTGTTTTCAATGTCTCCCATTTTACTTTTTATTTTCTTCATCATTTGTAATAGTACTCTCTATAATTTTAGTAAAATCAATAGCACTTTTTGATGTAAGAACAGGTTACCAGTGGTACTTTCTATTTCTTTCCGAGCATTTCCTGCAATACTTCCACCTTTTATTGCTACTTCTCTATTTTCATCAATTCTTTCACTTCCAACCCTGGCAAACCACATTTTAAAAGGTTCTGCTTTTGGAGATGGGATTGATTGAATGATACGTAAAAGTTCTTCTGTATTAGCAACATCTGTCATTCTCTTTT
>CAYXUX010000264.1:0-1537 GCA_964468275.1 uncultured Clostridiaceae bacterium | reverse complement strand
AGGGGTTTAGTTTCATGATAAAAGATTTAAAAATTAACTGTTATGAAGATGGGTATAAAATTTCTCAATTTAATTGTTACGATATACCTATGGCAGGTGCAACCGGTTATTTTAATTACGATAACTATTTCTATTATTTATTTTACCATGCATTCTTTCATAATTGGACTGATATAGGTCTTGATTATGAAAGAAGTGAGATTTTAAAGAAGTTTGGTCTGGAAATGAAACAGCATCAGGTAGAAAGTGCAGTTGATTTGATCTCATTAATTAAAGAACGTATAGATAACCAATGCCCTATTATTTTGAGAGTAAAATCCCATGGCTTATTTTATGGAAAGAGCTTTGGAACCAACTTTGATTATCCTCCCCATGCTATTATTATAACAGGATATGATTCGTCAAGAGGTCTTATCTACATAAGAGATCCCGGGTTTATGGAAGGCGGTATTTCAAGCCCCGAAATGAAAGGTGATGCACTGTACAGGCTACAATTGGAAGAAGAACACATTATGAAGATATGGAATTTATCAAATGCTGCTTTTAAAGATTCTGATACCCGGCATGAAGCTTTCCTTTATAATAAGGCATTTAGCATAGAAAAAACCGGAGATCCTCAAATTGTAAACTACCTTGATATAATAGGTGATATAGTTCAGTATGACGGGTTTTCAAGGTGTAAACTTAAGAAAGTTATTGATGAATTTGAAGAGATTAGGAAAATACTAAAAGATAATTATTCCTCAGTTTCTGAAATTAAACGCAGATATGATAAGTCACTTATAGTAGTTTTCGATATTATTCAAAGAGCCTTTAGTTTTTTATGCTCCAGTAATGATTACAGTATTGAATTTAACAATTTCAAAAAAAAATTCCTTGAATACAGGCAAATACTGATTGCCAGGCTTTATGCAAATTCTTTAAGAGATAAGCCTTTAAGTGATACAGAGAAACAGGATATAAATAATACTACATCTACCCTGGACAGTACATTGTCAGGACTGCTGAAAAAGTATATTAGGCTTCAAGCTTCAGCAAAAAAGCAGTTAACATTCATACAGCTGGAAGAAATGTTCAACAACAAAGCATTTGGTTCGAATATATCCGATAAATGTCTGGCAAGAATATCGGTTGACGATGAAACAAACAATGTGGGGCTTTATTTTTTAGCCGAAGGCATAGATACTAAGGGTAAATTAGAATCCGGGAACGTATCTTTTAAAACTGCAGAATTAGGGGAAAGCGTGTATGATAACATATCATGCCTGGGTCAGACTATTAGAGTACCTGAAGGCAGATATGATTTTATCATGGTTTTATTTTGTTCATTATATGAAAACGTTTATGAAAAATTCTTAATAAAGTACGAGGACGGAGCGGTCGAAGAGATTTCCATTAACTCAACGAAATGTGGTGTGGAGCCATGCTTTGGAGAAGAAACCGTATGGCAGGGGAAACCAGTTTCAGTCTTTGGGGAAAAAGCATTTGTACCTGAATTTTCCGCTAGATTACTTGCTCAGACATATTATTTAAAAGG
>CAYXUX010000263.1:0-1540 GCA_964468275.1 uncultured Clostridiaceae bacterium | reverse complement strand
AAACTTAAAAGTCAATAAATCTTGTAAGCCTTATAGCATCAAGCCTTTAACTACACTTTAATTTTCTATCCTCGACATCAATACTACCGCCTCAACATGCACCGTTTGCGCAAATAAATCTACCGGCTGGACTTCCCTTACTTCATACCCCTTACCTACTAGGTATTTTAAGTCCCTGGCAAGGGTAGCAGGATTGCATGAAACATATACTATTCACCGCGGTGCAATTTCAGCTATCGTTTCGAGCAATTTTCCATCGCATCCTTTTCGTGGCGGATCGACAACTATTACATCTGCCCTGACACCCTCTGCATAAAGCTTTGGTATCTCTATTTCCGCTTCCCCAAGGATAAATTCTGCATTTTCTATTTCATTTAGCCTGGCATTTTCTCTAGCATCTATAATGGCCTGTTTTACTATCTCCACTCCGTAAACCTTTTTTGCCTTTTCCGCTAAAAACAGCGATATGGTACCTATACCGCAATACGCATCTATAACCGTTTCTTCGCCTGTAAGCCCCGCGTATTCCATTACCTTACTATATAAAATTTCTGTTTGTACGGGGTTCACCTGAAAAAAAGATAACAGGGATATTCTAAATTTTAGATCCCCGATATAATCATAAATAAACCCATTCCCGTATATTATCTTATTTTTTAGACCCTTTATTGTATTGGTTTTTTTCTTGTTTATGTTTAATACTATGGTTTTTATTCCGGGAATGTTCTTTCTTAGGGCTTCCACTAATTCGACACTGTGCGGCATACCATCTCCGTTAATAACTATACCCGCCATTACTTCTCTTGTCCTAAAACCTTTTTTTAAAATTATATGCCTTATCAAACCAGTGCCAGTACTTTCATCATATATACTTATCTTAAAATCATCAATAAACTGCCTAATAATTTTAAAAACTGTGGGATTTTCTTTATCCTGCAACATACAGTCATCAAAGTTTATTATCTCATGGCTCCTTTTGACATAAAAGCCTATTTGTACTTCCTCTTTCTCAGTGCCTACAGGTAATTGGGCTTTATTCCTATAATGCCAGGGGTTTTTCATCCCAATAGTGTCACGAATAATCACGTCTTTTAGTCCGCCAATTCTTTCTAAAGCATCTTTTACGACCTGTTTCTTAAAACTCAGCTGACCTTCATAGCTTATATGCTGCAGTTGACAACCGCCGCATCTTTTATAGACTGGACACACAGGTACCTTTCTATCTGGCGATTCGACAATCACTTCAAGGAGTTTGCCAACTCCCATTCCTCCATGGGTTTGGCCTGTTATCTCTATAATATAATCTTTATTTTTCTTAATTTCATTACCGCCATCCATTATTATCTCTCCCGCCAATAACTGTTTTAACTATGGTATCAAAACTTGCAGACTGCTAATATAGAGAAAAGCTTACCTTAAAAATTGCGTTATAAACTAAGGTAAACAATCTTGGGGTAGGCTCTTATAATACAATAATCATTGTTTATGTTTCTTAGCCAATTCCACATAATCCAATGCCCTTTTTTTATGTTTTTCTATC
>CAYXUX010000262.1:0-1540 GCA_964468275.1 uncultured Clostridiaceae bacterium | reverse complement strand
TTTTTCCATTATCTATATCTGTAACATCATCTATATTATATGGGTAAAAACGTCCTATTACTAAGTCATACCATAATCCATAACTCCTCAGGTTATCTTTGGGGTAATCTTTTATTATAAATAACAGTCCCATAATTTTAACTATAGTCCTTATTATATAATACCTTTTTTCTCTTTTTTGCATATCCCCTTATATATCGCAATAATACAAAGAACAATTTCATAAGCAAAACTAATATACTTTGTGTGAATGATAGGAATTTTTAATAGTTGTTGTATTAAATTTTTGTTATCAATATAATGAGATTATGATTGTTGGTTACGGTGATAAAAATTTAATAAAAGGAGCATACTTATGAGATACGTCTATTTGGATAATGGGGCGACTTCTTTCCCCAAGGCTCCCGGGGTTGCTGAAAGTATATCGGATTATATTGTAAATGTGGGAGCCAATGTAGGCCGCGGGGCTTATAGTCAGTCTTATAAAGCTGAAGGCATTGTCTATGAGACAAGGGAATTAATTTGTAAATTGTTTAATTTCGATAAGACAGAAAATGTTATTTTTACAAAAAATATTACGGAAAGCATCAATGTATTGTTAAAAGGTTTGTTAAAAGATGGTGACCATGTTATCGTATCATCCATGGAACATAATGCGGTAATGAGGCCTTTGAACTCTTTGTCCGGCAAAATAGAATATACTAAAGTACAATGCAATGAAATAGGCGAATTGAATATAGCCGATGTAGAAAACGCTTTTAAACCAAATACAAAAGCTGTTGTAATGACTCATGCTTCAAATGTATCCGGTACTGTTTTGGACTTGATAAAAGTGGGCAAGCTGTGCAAGGACAATAAAGCATTTTTTATAATAGATTCTGCTCAAACTGCAGGATTTTTGGATTTGGATTTTAGGAAGCTAAATGCAGATGCTATAGGTTTTACAGGCCATAAAAGTTTACTCGGGCCTCAAGGAATGGGCGGATTTGTAATCGGTGATGAGATGCTCAAAGAAATGAACACCTTTATTGAGGGAGGAACAGGTAGTCTATCCGATATGGAAATACAACCGGATTATATGCCGGATAAATTTGAAGCCGGTACCCTAAACATACCCGGAATTTTTGGGCTGAATGCATCCTTAAAATATATATTGGATTATGGTGTGGTAAATATTCGAAAAAAAGAGATTAGCCTTATGGAAACTTTTTTAAACAGACTTCTTGATATGAAGAATATTAGAATTATTGGGCATAAGGATTGCGAAAATAGAACGGGGATTCTATCAATAGATTTTATTGATAATGATAATGGCATAGTTGCACATAATCTAAGTAAGGATTATGGTATTATGACCAGAAGCGGCATGCATTGTGCCCCGTCTGCACATAAAACTTTAGGCACTTTTCCTCAAGGAACGGTTAGGTTTTCACCAAGCTCTTTTACTACACACGAAGAAATAGTATATACGATAGATGCTATAAATAAGTTAGTAAAGTAGGATAAGTGCTATTATATCTATCGGGGCATAAGACTCTTC
>CAYXUX010000261.1:0-1546 GCA_964468275.1 uncultured Clostridiaceae bacterium | reverse complement strand
TCAGCAATCGTAGCAAATATAATAAGCTGCTTATCAGAAATGGTTAGGGTGTGAATAATAACAATAATTGTTTTTTCATAGGGGAAAAAATTAAAAAAGTTATTGACATATGCTCATAATTAGAGTATTATAGTTATGGGTATATGTTATAAATGAAAATAAGTTTGGTTTTTAAATTTATTTTCGCAGTATAATGCTTTAAATTTTATACGTTAGTATGAGAGGAGGTATGAATTATGCCAAGAGGAGACGGAACCGGGCCTAGAGGAATGGGTAGATTTACCGGAAGAGGCGCAGGCTATTGTGCAGGATATACAGCTCCCGGATATGCAAATTCAATGGGATATGGCTACGGAAGAGGCCGTGGGTTTAGAAGAAGATTTTTCGCACCCGTTGCGCCAAGATGGGGATATTTTGGGCACCCGGCATATGATGAAGCTTACGAACCTGTTGTTGATGAAAAAGAGGCCCTCAAGAGACATGCTGATTATTTAGAAGGTGAACTTGACTATGTGAAAAAGAGACTATCTGATTTTAAAACTAAAGAGGAATGAAAAAGAACAAGAAAATAAATTTTTAAAGGCCATTAATCAAAGGAAAGCATATTTTGATTGGTGGCTTTTGAAATCATAAAAAAGAAAAGGTAATAGCATATTACGAGACTTTTCCTCCTGTTTTATTTATCATTATTTCACCCTTTTTAGAAAATATATAAATATTTCAATTCATAGTTTATACATTCGTGCTATCCCATAGGCATTCGGCAATCTCTTTTATCTATTATTTTAATCTTTTTAGTATATACTTTCAATATAAACTGAGGTGATGGTTTATACCGGTACCGCTAAGTAATATGCTTAATTTATTTAGAAGCAGGTGTTTTGGCGCAACCTGTAACAAGTTTATAGATTATTGTCTTGGAACTCAGCAATCGTAGCAGATATGATAAGCTGCTTATCGGAAATAGTTAAGAGACGAACTATAACTTAAAATAGTATAGCATAATGATATAAATTACATTATTAACACTATTGATATGTTGCATTTAATTTTATATAATAAAGTGGCGGTTGAACATATTTAGAAGGTTTGTGAGCACCATGGATGAAATGTTTATGAAATTAGCCTTAAGCGAGGCAAAAGAAGCGGAAAAGAAAGATGAAGTGCCTGTTGGTGCTATAATAGTAAAGGATGGTATTGTAATTGCCAGGGCACATAATATTAGGGAATCTACAAAGGACTCTACCGCCCATGCAGAGCTTTTGGCTATACGAAAAGCCTGCAAAGCCTTGGATTCATGGAGACTGACAGGCTGTGAAATGTATGTAACTTTGGAACCATGCCTTATGTGCAGCGGTGCAATACTTCTATCTCGTATTGATAAGCTCTATATAGGCACTATGGATCCCAAATCCGGAGCGGTAGGATCCGTTATAGATGTTTTCCGGGATTATTGGTTCCATCATAAATGTGAGGTAGAAGCAGGGATTTTACAAGATGAATGCAGCATGATATTAAAGACTTTTTTTAAAAAAAAGCGGGAAAG
>CAYXUX010000260.1:0-1586 GCA_964468275.1 uncultured Clostridiaceae bacterium | reverse complement strand
GATACTCATGAAGGATATAATCTTAGGTTAAAACCTCTAATTAATTATAAAATAGGCACTTTTGTACATAAAAATTTCTATGCACCTTTTATTACATTTTCAAGTCACGGGGTTGGATTTATTGGATTAAATCTAATGATAGATTTATTTATTAAAATTATTGGTAAAATAACTGGTGCATTTTAGAAGCGCTTACTTTGACTTTGGGTATATATCCATTAAGCGAGCATAATATATAAAACAAAAAATAGGAGAGTTAATTATGACTATCAAAAAAGAACTGGTGACACTATCAAAATTAATTGAAGAAAAAGGTTTTGTTAATGCGTATGAAGGCAACATTTCAATAATGGATCGCAAAAACAAAAAAGTATATTTTACCCCTTCCGGTACTAGGAAATTGACTCTTACTGAAGAAATGATAGCAGTTCTTGATGAGAATGAAAAACAAATAGAAGGCACTCTTCGTCATTCTTCCGAATATAAATTACACCTTGCAGCTTATAAATTTTGCGAAGATTGCAATGCAGTTATACATGCCCATAGTCCCTATTTAACAGCATTTGCGATGTTAGGTAAAGAAATCTATGCTGAATGTTCGGCAGAATTCCTGACTTTTGGTGGAAAAATACCTGTAGTGCCATGGGGTGAGAAAGGAACATATGATATTATTGGTAACTTGGGTGAACTGTTACAGGATTATAAATTGGTTCTCTTAGAGTGCCATGGGGTTCTTTGTGTTGATAAGGACCTTGAAACTTGTTTTAAAATGTTAGAAGCTGCCGAAAATACAGTTCATAGTTGGATTATCGCAACTCAAATTGGAACACCTAAAAGTATACCTGTTTGGAATGAGTTATTAAAAAAAACCAAAAAAAATTAAAGATGTAAAGTATATAGTTAAAAGTTTATAAATGATGCAAATTTTTTTAAAAAACTTTAATTTTATAGAAAATTAGTAAGAGATTCTCCAGTTATTATATCAGAAACCGGATTCACCGGTGAACTTTGTTATAAGATCTATGCGACAAAAAATCAAATTGGAAATATAATAAGTGATTTAATGGTAGTTGGTAAAAAATCTCCTCTCCCTTATAAATTTTGTTTTAAGCTATTGACTTGGGACAAAATAGGTGTTATCATATACCCGTGGGGGGTATAAAAAGAATAGCATGATACTTATGGGAAAGAATAGTTTTATAATTATTATGATTAGAATATTTAAAAGGAGGTTTTTTGATGAATATAACAGTATATTCTACGAGTACTTGTCCATGGTGTACAAAGGCAAAAGATTATTTGAAGAGCAAAGGCGTAGATTATAAAGAAGTTAACGTAGGCATTGACAGAGAAGGTGCGATTGAAATGGTTAAAAAGTCAGGACAGCAAGGAGTACCTGTAATTGATATTGACGGAACTATTGTGATAGGTTTTGACCAAAGAAGGATAGATAGTCTCATCACACACTAAACAGTTTTTGAATAGTGAAAGCAAAGATTCTTATGCTTCGATGAGAAGATCCTTCGGCTAAAGCCTCAGGATGACGGCGAGGAATAGTAACTCTGAACGACAGTGAAGATTCTTAT
>CAYXUX010000259.1:0-1620 GCA_964468275.1 uncultured Clostridiaceae bacterium | reverse complement strand
TTTATTGTTTCTATCAGGTTTTCTTTATTTCTTGCCGTAAGTATTACTTTGTATCTTTCGTCCATAAGCATTTGTGCAGTTTTTTTTCCTATACCACTCGATGCACCTGTAACTATTATTTTTTTATTCATATTCAACTACCCCTAAAGTTGTATCTTTTTTCAATTCTATTAGTGCTGAGCCTATGGATAAACCCGCACCAAATCCGGACATCAAAAGCTTAAGTCCTTTTTCCTGTGTGGGTTTTTGCAGTTCTGATGCCATAACTACAGGTATGGTGGATGAGCTGGAGTTGCCATATTTATCTGCTGTAATAGGCATCTTTTCTAATGGAAAGCCAAGTTTTTTACATAGTTGTTTCATCATATATAGATTAGCTTGATGTAATATCAAGTAGTCGAAATCTTCAGGTTTCCTATCCGCATCATTTAATAGTTCAGTCAGATTCTTTTTTACTCCTTGAGCAACAAATTTAAAAACTTCAAGGCCATCCATTTTTATATCAGTGTTTCTTCTTTTGTTCCCGTCTTCATAGGTTTTATATAAAAAGCTATTATTTGATAATGAGTTTTTAGCCCCACCATCTTCTATATATAAAACTTCTCTTTTTGATCCTATAGTTTCAAATGCGAATTGCCATTGGCTTCCGGTATTATCAGGCGAAAGCATAGTAGCGCTTCCTGCATCCGAAAAAAGAAGTGCCGTTCCTTTGTCATGGGGTGATGTTATATGACTTTGCTTGTCTCCGTCTAACAGTAAAACCTTTTTATTTAAATTTTTAGCCATCATTGCTGATATCCATAGTCCATATGGATACCCTGAACAGGCAAGGTTGATATCAAAAGCAGGTATATTATTCGGTAGTTTTAGTTCGCTTTGTACATAGGTAGAATTGTTAGGCATTAAATTATCCGGTGTAAAAGTAACATATACTACTCCACCGATTTCCATAGGGTTTATATCATCTGCCATAAAAAGACCCTTCGCTGCTTTTATAGATAGATCTAATCCGGTGGTACCTTTTGAACAGATTCTCCTCTTTTCTATCCCTGTTGATTTTATTAAATCTTCAATACTTTTACCGAACAGTTCTTCACCTGCATTTCTATTATCTATTTCTGTATTAGGTAAACATGCATAGATGCCATCAATTTTTATCCCTGATATCTTTGATATGTTCATTTTGTTCTCCTATTTGTCTTTTATTATATATTGGTATAAATCCTTTACCGTTTGTGCTTTTAAGAATTCTTCCACTTCTATACTTGTCTCATATTCGTCATCAAGCATAACAATAAGTGAATACCCTTTTAAGGAATCCCAATATGGGATATCTCTTCTAAAATCAGTTTCCATATTTATTTTTTCAACATCAACTTCTAATATTTCTGCAATGTTTGAAAGAAATTCTGTTTCGTTCATTTACATTCCTCCTTGTACAATTAATATAGTTTCAAACAGTGAAAGAAATCACTGTAGAACTTGCAAATCTCATAGGATATTAAATCCTAATTTTAATCTAGTCATTTCTAAATATCAGACATAACTTTGGTTTCACATCTTAACCAAATTGACAGCATTAGTTGGCCTTAACCTTGGTATAATGTATAATATTAACCG
>CAYXUX010000258.1:0-1629 GCA_964468275.1 uncultured Clostridiaceae bacterium | reverse complement strand
AGCACACCTACCTAGTAAAACTTGTAGAAGCGGCATTAGAAGACAGCAACTTACCTATATGTCTTCACTTGGATCACGGTGAAGATTTTGAAATCTGTAAATCCTGTGTGGACGGTGGTTTTACATCCGTTATGATAGACGGTTCAAAGCTGCCTTTTGAGGAAAATGTCAAACTAACAAAACAAGTTGTTGACTATGCCCATGAAAAAGGTGTGGTAGTCGAGGCTGAATTAGGTAGATTAGCCGGAATAGAAGATGCTGTAAGTGTAGCAGAAAGGGATGCTACCTTTACCGATCCGGATCAAGCTGTTGAATTTGTAGAAAGAACAAATGTAGATTCTCTTGCCATTGCTATCGGCACAAGCCACGGTGCTTTCAAATTCAAAGGTGATCCTATGCTTGATTTTGAAAGGTTGGAGAAAATAACCAAACTTTTGCCAGATTATCCTTTAGTCCTGCATGGCGCATCGACTGTGCTACCTGAATTTGTTGAATTATGTAATACATATGGAGGCAATGTTGCAGGGGCAAAAGGTGTTCCCGAAGAAATGTTATTAAGAGCAGGCAAACTTGGTGTTTGTAAAATTAATATTGATACTGATCTGAGACTTGCCATGACTGCCTCAATCAGAAAGCATTTATATGAACACCCACAAGATTTTGACCCTAGAAAGTATTTAGGACCGGCCAGAGAAGCTATAAAAAATATGGTTAAACATAAGATTAAAAATGTGCTAAACTGCAGCGGAAAAATTTAATAGGATACCCAACCTTTACATTAAACACTAAGATATTAATGGCATCAGTAGTTTTTGTTTTGTCATTGTATTATGTAAATACTATTATTGTCATTCTGAATGCAGTGAGAAATTCTATAGGTCCTATCATATAGAAGGCTCTTCGCTTCGTTCAGAATGACAATTTTTATATCCATAAGGGTAAAATAGCTTTTCAACAACAGATAAAATGGCCCTTTCAATAATGAAATGTAAAGTGTTCCACCAATAACTCTTCATTTATTATACAATCGGTAGGTTTTCAACAAATCTTAAAAAACCTTCACTCTCTGATTTGTAATCCGGTTCATAAAACTTTTCTCTTTTGATTATGCAATCATTAATCAGATAAGTCTTCATTCCAGTTTCTTTTGCTATCATATCCTCTAACATATCATTTCCTACCATAAGACATTGCTCAGGTTTTTTATTGATTTTCTCAGATATTTCATAATAAAACTTTATATTTGGTTTACAATAACGACATATTTCAAAATTAGTTATAAAGCTAAAGTCTTTATGCGAAAACCCTGCCCAATCAATTCTTTTTAATATTGCAACTTCAGGAAAAAGAGGGTTCGTTGCTATGATTACATTATAACCTTTATCTTTTAATATCCTAACCGCTTCTATCATATATTCCATTTTAAAAGTAGCATCTTTAATCATATCATATTCATTATCATAAAAGTCCAGAAAACCGTTCAAGTAAATATCATGCTTTATAGGTTCTATCAATGTATTAAATCTTTTAAAAAACCTTTCATTATTAAAGCTTTTCCCATCTGCTTTTTTAACCATATAAATAGTCGCATCCCATATAGTTTGAATCAATTTTTCCGGTTCGCCATAT
>CAYXUX010000257.1:0-1636 GCA_964468275.1 uncultured Clostridiaceae bacterium | reverse complement strand
TAATACTAAAAAATATCGGTCATATAGGCGAAGCATTTGGTTTAATATTTGGTAATGCATTTACAGCCAGTGCAGCAGTAGGTGGATTTGCAGGATCTACAGTAAGAAATGCTATGACCAGGGGTATCGCCCGAGGTGTATTTTCTAATGAAGCTGGCCTTGGAAGTGCACCTATAGCACATGCTGCTGCAACTACAGACCATCCGGTACGTCAAGGTCTTTGGGGTGTATTTGAAGTATTTATGGATACAATAGTAATCTGTAGCATAACTGCTTTATCTATTATTATGACAGGGGCTTGGTCAAGCGGAGAATCAGGAGCAGCCCTTACTACATTAGCCTTTGATATGACAATTCCCGGTGGCGGATATGTTGTATCTATTGGTGTAATGCTGTTTGCCTTTTCGACTTTACTTAGTTGGGAATATTACGGTGAGCGTTGCTTCGAGTTTTTGCTTGGGCCTAAATCAATAATGCCATATAGACTTATATGGATTCCTCCAATTATCATTGGAGCTATAGGCGGTTTGGAATTTCTTTGGGATTTAGCTGATACACTAAATGGTTTAATGGCTATTCCTAACTTAATCGGTGTGCTTATGCTTTCGGGCGTAGTACTTAAACTAACTAAGGAATTTTTCACAAAAGAACATGCGCAAGAAGATAAGAAAGCCAAGGCCTAAAAAGCTAAAATTTAAAGCAAAAGTTTAAAAGCATATAATAAATTAAAGCGAGGAAAACCTCGCTTTAATTTATTGTTTCACACGGAATATTAATATAATAATTTTCATTCGCTAATTATTTATGGATATTTATATAATCATTGATTAATGAGTCATAGGTTTTCATAATTCTTTGAACTACCTTATTGTTAGGTGAGTCAAAGGTTATTTCATCTACTTGTGATATTGGAAGCACCTTAGGCGAAGTGCCGGTTATAAATAATGCATCACAAGTTTTTAAAAATTCAATTGTAATAGGTTTTTCATTAACCTCAAAGTTAAGCTCGTCACATATTTTTATAATCTTTTTTCGTGTGGTTCCTAAAAGCACATTTTTACCGGGAGCAGTATAAATAGAATCGTTTTTAACAAAGAAAACATTTGATCTGCTTCCTTCTGAGATTTCTCCTAGTTCGTTAATTAACAATGCCTCATAAGCATTATTTTTACTAATTTCAATATTTACATTCTTTCTAAATTTTTTATTTATTGTTTTGGCTTGAGGATTTTCCCTGATTGCTTTATACGTAATAGTTTTAATTCCGGTTTGGTAAAGTTCATTTGCCGGATAATTACTTTCTATAAAAAATATATAATAATTGGGAACCGGTTTTTCTATATTATACAATAATATTTTCAAATTTTTATTTGGCTTATTATTCAAATCAATAACTTTTTTTATATCTTTTGTAATAGTATCTAATATGTCAGTGATATCATAGTTTAATAGGTTTGCTGATTTATTAAGCCTTTCAATATGCTCCTCCAAAAAAAGAGGAATCCCGTCTATAACTCTTATCACTTCATATACAATATTATCTACTTTTTCAAAAGACAGATCTTGTGAATTTCCTTTTAATATATTGCCATTTTGATTATAAAATTTTTCTATTATTTGTTTTTTCATTTTTCTC
>CAYXUX010000256.1:0-1644 GCA_964468275.1 uncultured Clostridiaceae bacterium | reverse complement strand
AGCTGCTCTATAGTTGCTTCTAATTCAACATTGGCAGATTCCAATTCTTCTTTATATTTTACCCTTTCCGTGATATCCGCATATATTCCATAACCGCCCAGAATCGGCCCGTCCCCTAACTGCATCAGTATGGCTCTTACGTTCACGATTACAGGGTCACCTGTTTTTGTATATCGCGTATCTTCAAAATCAACAAAGCCTTTTTCAAATAGCATATTTGTCATATCCTTGGCGATTGATTTCTGTTCGCCGGGCATAATTAAATCATCCAAGTCCCTTCCCAGACATTCTTCTCTCCTATAACCAAAAATTTTTAAAAAACTGTCATTTACATCCATAACTACATGCCTATTATCAAAGCATGCAATCCCGTCGGGACTGTTGGCAAAAAGGATTTCATATCTTTTTAACAGCTCCCCTTGTTTCTTCTCAAACTTCCTTAAATCTGTTATATCTCTTGATATAGACAGTACTGCCTCGATTTCTCCCTTATCATCAAGGATTGGAACCGCTTTACCCCAATCATAATAATCCATCTTAGTGCTGTATGTCTCGCCTTCAACAGTGCCGTCTTCACTTCTTTTAAATGCATAATAGTACTTTTCCGCTTCTTCATCCGATTTTAGAGCCAGCTCGGCTAAAGTAGACCTTTTATACCCGTAGAAAATCATGGAATGAGCATAATCACCTTTACCCAGTATATCTTCCTTTTTTACCTTGGTCAGCTCCTCCATAGCCTTGTTCCATAATATAACCTTACCGTCTTTGTCTATAGCAAAAAAAGGATCCGGCAGCAACTCCACCGCGTTTCTAAATAAATCTTTCTTATTCATACAACAGCCCCCCTATATTTAATTGCTATAGATACAAACTACAATCAATATTTTGTATCCCCTAATCCTTATTCTACTAAATATGATGTTTTTCTACAATACCTATATTTTGAACGATGAAAGGGGTGGGGTTGTCAGCCCCCTCTTATACTGTCATTCCGAACGTAGTGAGGAATCTTGACCCCAAAGAAGTGACCCCAACAACCCAACAACCAACCCGCAGGGAAGATTCTTCGTCGCTGCGCTCCTCAGAATGACAATAAAGAAAATGTCAGAATGGCGGTGGGGTGGCTGAGTTTTAGCGGCTCAAAAAATAATCCACAATATCCTCAATAGAAACAAGCCCTACCAACTCATCCCCATCCAATACGGGCAATGCGATAACATTCTTATTCCTTAACCTTTTACCAACCTCAAAAACATCCTCCCTTGCCTGTGCCTTTACAACCTTTTTAGTCATAACCCATTCTACGGGACAGCTTTCAAAATGTCCCGGCTCCATTAAAAAGCGATAAATATCCGCTTTAACAATAATCCCCAAAAGCTTATTATCTTCACCAACAATAGGTGTGCCGTTAACCTTTTCCCTATTCATAATTTCCAATACCTTGCCCACAGTATCATCAGGTCTCACAGAAACCGCAGGTGACCTCATTATTCCTCTTATCTCCATCAGCAATCTCTCCTTTAATAATATTTATCATCCCGTTTATTCGGGCTTTTTTTCATTTATAAATACAGCAATTTTTCTATCCGATTCACTGATATGATTGATTAGCCATTCAATCACCAACAATTTCATCGCATCGAT
>CAYXUX010000255.1:0-1658 GCA_964468275.1 uncultured Clostridiaceae bacterium | reverse complement strand
TCTTACGAAGCTTTCTACATGCTTTGGGGCGTTATCCATGATTCTTTCAAAATTAGAAAAAAGAATCTCGCTATCATCTGTAGAATGCATTATTAGGGCCGGTTTGTTTCCTAACTTTTTAATTTCATTTATAGGATTGATACCAATAGTTTTAAAACCGAATTTAAAAGCATTATAAAGCTTTACAAAGGGCTTTTGTACTTTTGCATATATTATGGGTAATCCCATATTTATCATGGACTCATAAAATACATCTTCATAGGATGAATAGGCAGACATGCTTATCAAGCCATCTATTTCTTCAATTTCGCCTATGGAATTAATGGCCACAACTCCACCCATGGACAAGCCATAAACAATTATAGGGATATCTCCATAATCATTTTCTATATGCGAAACCGCAGCTTTAACATCTAAGTATTCTTTATATCCTAAACAGATAACATCTCCTTCACTTTCACCGTGAGCCCTCATTTCGACTAATATTGAGCCGAAACCGTTTTCCTGAAGCATTTTTGCATGACCGTAAAAAGCCGTCACTGATGGATTATGAATCCCGGCCACGAAAATTACCACACCCCTTGGATTCTCAGCTTCCACTTTATATGATGCAATTTTTAAATTATCCTCAGTTACCAGTAAAACCTTTTCCCCAATTATATCAAAATCCTCCGGAAGGTAAATCTTATTAGAATTAACATGCATGTTCACCATATCTTTTATTATTAAATGGGGAACAGCTAATAGAAAGGCTATTGCTATAATAATCAGCAAAGCGATTATAAACAATACTTTTTTATGCTTCGATTTTCTTTTTGGCAGGCTTTGTTTTATTTCTTGCGATTTTAGCTTTTCCATAGATAAATCCTCTCCCCAAAATTCATTTATGCCTTATAAACGTAAATCATTTTGCAGCATTTCTTGACTTACATTTAATGCTGCAACTGCTAGTGAAGGATCTACAAAATGTCTTTTTGGCATCTTAGCAACCCGCATTAATATCTCTTACAATGCCGTCAAGCCTTGTTAAATCATCTCCTGTAAAAACAGCACTTTGGGCATGATTTAAAGCGGTCCATGTTTCGCTACACTATTTCGGACCTTCTATGCATACAGCATCATAAGCTACCAACTTATCTTTTATAAACTTGTCTATAATTCTAGGCATATATCCCGGTTTCGTCATAGTTATAGTATCAACCTCTACATATAAGAATAATTTAATAGGTGGATTTAATCAATACAAACCGATGGTTTTTGATATTTCTAATTGGTGACTTTAGTTAATGTAAATAGGTGATTTTTGATTGATATGATTCTATTTGTAGGTTAGAAAAATAATAAAAACTGAAAATATAAAACAAGAGTATATTTATTAGTTTTATTGTGTGTGTTTGTTGTTTGTGTTACCCTAAAAGCAGGCCAGCATAATACCCTTGGAACATACCTTAGATGGTGGTAGAAAGAAATGCTTAGCATGCCTATCGGAGGTGTCAATTTGATACAAGCCGTACTTGAAGGCAAATCTTTAGGTTATGGTATAGGGAAGATATCCTCACTTCAACAGTCTTTGGTACTTTGAAATATATAAGGCCGGATATGGTATTGATTCCTTTTATTGAATCTGCGTTTTTATATGATGAGAAAAGAACAACTCT
>CAYXUX010000254.1:0-1665 GCA_964468275.1 uncultured Clostridiaceae bacterium | reverse complement strand
TATGTGAAATTATATTATATTAGATAGAGAAGATATAATAGCATTGTAGAAAAAGTTAGATAATTTAGATTTAGGAGGGGTCTTAAATGAAAAAGGTATTTGTTCCGGTTTTAGTAGTGTTGGTGATATTCGTAGCTATAGCTATATCTATTTTTGGCTCATACAACGGTTTGGTATCTTCTGATGAAGCCGTAACAAGCTCCTGGAGTCAGGTAGAAAATCAACTACAGCGAAGGATGGACTTGATTCCCAATTTGGTCAATACAGTAAAAGGCTATGCTTCCCATGAAGAAAAAATATTCACCGAAGTCACCAAGGCCAGAGAGAATCTCATAGGTGCAGGTACTGTAGGAGATAAAGCGAAGGCGGATCTAGAGCTTACAGGATCCTTATCCCGACTTCTTGCGATAGCAGAGAATTACCCGGAGCTTAAAGCCGATGCAAATTTCAGACAGCTTTCCGATGAACTTGCGGGGACAGAAAACCGTATAGCGGTTTCCCGCATGGACTATAATAATGCTGTTCAGTCATATAATGTTAAAGTGAGGCGATTTCCCACATCCATTATTGCCGGGATGTTTAATTTCCAACAAAGGGATTACTTTGAGGCAGCTGAAGGAGCTAAAGAAGTTCCAAAGGTGGAGTTTTAGTATGGGTGGTGATATCCTTTGATTAATCTTAAAAAAAGCTTAAATAAAATAGTAAACTATAGAAATTGCATGGCTAGACTATCAGTATTATTTTTGGCAATAATAATTCTTACATTTGCATGGGGTTGTTTAGTCATTGCACAATTTACACCGACTAAACCTCATTCAAATACGGTGGTTTTCGATTACGCTAAAATGGTAACGGATAATGATATTCGTGAAATGCAGAAGATTGGCGAAATAATCGAAAATAAGACTAAGGCTCAAATTGTAGCAGTTACAGTAAAAGACTTATCAGGAATGGAGATAGAGGATTATGCTGTAAAGTTATTCAGAGAATGGGGTATTGGGGATAAGAATAAGAACAACGGAGTTTTGATTTTGGTGAATGAGGATAGTTTACTGAAGAATCAAAGAGGCCGGATTCGTATAGAAGTTGGTTATGGCCTGGAAGGTGCAATAAATGACGGCAAAGCAGGAGCTATTCTTGATGATTATGCTATGACTGCATTTGATGATAAAAATTATTCAAAAGGTGTTAAAGACACATTTATGGCGGTAGCATCAGAAGTTGCAAAAGAATATAATTTGGATTTACAAAGCGCAGGTTTGTCAAACTTACAAAACTATCCTGTCAGTGATAAAAGTGAAATTCCCTTGTGGCTAATGATTGTAATCATAATTATTATCTTATTGATTATAAGAAGAAAGTCAAAAGGCGGAGGTTACAGAGGTAGGGGAGGAACCTATTACGGCGGTTTCTACGGTGGCGGATCAGGCAGATCCGGAGGCTTTGGAGGTGGCGGTTTTGGAGGCGGTGGCTTCGGCGGCGGCAGAAGCGGCGGCGGAGGTGCCAGCAGGTAATTAAGAGGGCTGCCGGAGGGACGGTTTTTTGAGCTACAGCTTAAAAGAACCGTCCCTCTGAGTTACTCCGAGTTTAAACAGGATGGGCAAACCAAGTGCTATTTTCTCAATCTATATCCTAATAATCTCATACCATTTAAGATAACGGCAA
>CAYXUX010000253.1:0-1667 GCA_964468275.1 uncultured Clostridiaceae bacterium | reverse complement strand
GATAGATTGGGTCCTACAGGTGTAATCAAATCGGCTAGCAAAATGGATCATACCAAGACCGGCGGAACCTTATTGAACCAAAAGTTTACTCCGGATTTGGTTAAAACCAAAGAAGGTATAGACAAATGGGCTCAGCTTGTCAGAACATATTTCAAACTAGGAGGACATCATATACAATTTAATGTTGTAGATGCTGATACATTGAAGGAAGCCCAAAAGAAGCCGGAGGAATATAGGGATTTGATTGTACGTGTAGCAGGATACAGTGATTATTTCAACGATTTGGGAGAAAACTTGCAAAACGAGATAATCGAAAGAACTGAACATAAGGGATTTTAAGTATAGGAGCTATTTCTCGACACTCCTTTAGTTAGTAGTATAAGCCTATGGAGTGACAATAAAAAGATTTGACAATGGAGCTATAGGCTTGTCCTCTTTTATTCATTAATATATATCATTTTATTTTTAAACATTAAAAAGCTTTGTATATTCTGTACGAGTGTCGGCAATATGATAAATATAAACAATATTATTAATGATACGGTAAATTGCCACATGTTTTTTGCATATTATCATTCTATAACCTCGTTTGTTCAGCCAATTATCCGGGGTCAAAGAGCCCGATTCTGGGAACTCCTCTAAGCGACTTATAACATTTAATATATGATCAATGACTTTTAGTGCTGTATCAAAATTAAACTGAAGGATATAATAATCGTTAATGTGTTTTAAATCCTCCCATGCACTTGGCAATATTTCAACTTTGTATCCCATATGCCCTGTCCCTCAACTTTTTTCGCGCATCTTCTATAGTTATTGTTTCTTCTTTGTTAATTCTTTCTTGCTCAGCTTGAAGAATTCTTTCCCTTAATTCTAAAATCTGCTCCCTTTTTTCAAAAGCCTCAATATTCATAATAACCAAATCGCCTTCTCCGTTTTTTGTAATATATATAGGCTCCTTTGTTGTTTTTGCCAGATTCGATATAGAAGAATAATCATTTCTTAAAGTAGCGGAAGCTTTAATAATCACTTATTACATCTCCTTTATATAAATATCCTAATATAATTATATCAGTATATTTATATATTGTATACTTTTTTATACATAAGAAACTCGGGACTATAAAAAGTCTATACCTGCATAAAAAAATGGATAACTATGATATAATTATGGTAATGATTTGATAGGTGATTTTATGAAAAAGATAGAAAAAATCATTGAAGATATGAAATTTATATTTGAAAGCCTCCATGACGGTATTTCCGTTATTGATGACAGAGGTATTATTTTATATGTAAATGATTCCAATACCAGAATTACGAAAAAGGATAAAGGCTTTTTTATAGGTAGACATGTGCAGGAAACAGTACCTGATTCCGGCATGGCTGCCGCCTTGGCTACCGGTAAGAAGCTTATAGGGATTACAACCCATGTATTCGATGCCACTGTAATATCGAATATTGTGCCGATAGTGGATGGTAATAAGATAATAGGGGCAATATCAATATTTAGAGATATAACTGATATTAAGCAGCTTACAGATAAGCTTGACTATGCCAACACTACAATAAAGCAGCTTTATGAAAAACTCAAAGAAGTAAATGAGAATAAAAGTGATTTTGTCGTGGGACAAAGCGATATTATGAAGGAAGTTATGAAGATAGCT
>CAYXUX010000252.1:0-1668 GCA_964468275.1 uncultured Clostridiaceae bacterium | reverse complement strand
TTTTTGTTTTTTATCAGCTTGCCAGCCCCAACGCATGGCTTCTAACTTTTCTATTCCTTCAGCGGATAAATCATTATCTGCTGCAATATAAACCAACAATACGGCATCTACTGTATCCATCTTTTCAGGCTCGCAGGAAAAAACACAAAACATGGTCAACAGAAGCACCCATAAATAAAGCAAATGAACTCTACACATGATTTGTCACGTTTATATTCCTTCCTGGTGTACAGTAATTTTATGCATTAATTTTCCGGCTCGCAAATAAATATAAGCTATACGAGCACCATGCATATTTTCATCCAATAACAGCCTTATTTCATTGGTTTCATGCTGACTGCCTGATGTTGGTGTCAGGGTGAGCCAATCTATAGGCACATCATCCACATCAACTATTCTTTGGACAGTCCATCCTTCCCAATTATTGGTTGTGACGTAAAGAAAATTATTATTGGATGCATTGTTATATTGATCCTTGCTGAAATAAAGATTGCTTTCAGATACACCCAACATGGTATTTTCATTAAAGACTACCTCGTTGAATTTACTTTCATCCCAAAATATTATTTCGGTGCTATGATTATGATCTTCGAGAACAAAAGCTTCAAGAGGTGTTGTAAAACCTCTGTGCGTTATCGTATTAATATTTATTTTGTACAAATGATTACGTAACAATGGCAAATTACTCCTTATACCATCGTGTAAATTGGCAAAGTCCACACGATAATAACTTGGAGATAAATCATCCTGATAATAACCTCCAATCACCAAACAAGTTTCGTTAATATAATGGTCTCCATCATTAGATATTTCTGACTCAAATAGATAGATGGTATTTTCACAACCGCTGTCATTAATTTCCCAAACAGTATCATAAATCAGACATTGGATAACACCTGCCGGCTTCTTGGCATCTTCCGGAATAGTAGGGGCAGTTACGATGAGGTTTTCATCATCCCAATTTTCTCCGGCAGGAACAATACAAGCTTTATCATAATAATTATGTATCCGTACTGAAGTCAGTATGAAATTTTCTGATGCAGACTCGGTGATGAACACATTAATTTTGGCTAACGTACGTATCATAGGAACTTCTACCACAGGATGGGGAGTTTTCGGAACAGAAAAATCTTTTATTTCCCCCCACATAGGGATAGGATCAAAGTTTTGATCAGCTTTTTTGACTTTCCATTTACCTGCATTAGATATTTTTAATTGACTCAGCACCTCTGTTTTAGACAGACCAATGGATGAACTGTCAACAGAACTAACAATCTCATTATGTGCATTGGCAATCAGCACAATGTCGAATATACCCTTCGGAATTTGTGTATTGAAACTAAGAAACCTGCTGTCGTCCGGATCGACTGCATAGGCTGAAATGCTTACAGGTAAAACCACCAAGACTTCGTTTTCAAAAAGTAAAAAATCAAGACTTTGCACGGCATTTTCATCATCATAGGATAGAGCGTAAGTATTGGGTTCAGCAATTCCGGGCACTCGCAATATAAATTTAACTGAATTTTTATTTGTTGCTGTCGGACTAACATGCAAGTCATCTACACAAGCAGCGAATAGAAGCATAAAGAATAATACTGCTGTATTTATATATATATTGCGTTTAGTAATCATAATAATCCTCCTCTCTTACGCATCGCACAGCATAGG
>CAYXUX010000251.1:0-1712 GCA_964468275.1 uncultured Clostridiaceae bacterium | reverse complement strand
ACATAAATGTAAAATATTATCTATGGCATTGATGTAAAAGTTGGTATATAATAGTGTATATGTGGTTAGCATAGATTCATAGAATGGGATTGCGGGACGTATAATTGTTACATATGGTTCATACTATTTACTAAAGTAACAGAAATACTGGAGGTGCTAGTGTGGCAGAATGTAAAAGAATTGTAGTTAGCTTGCCGGGCAGCCTTTTAGAAGAAGTTGACAGCATGATTTGTAATGGACAATGTGATAGAAATGAATTTGTCAGCAAGGCTATGGAGTACTATTTAAGTGAAGTGAAAAAAGTTAACTTTGTTGAAAATATGAAAAAAGGATATTTGGAAATGACACAAATAAATGTGATGTTGGCTGAAATTGGACTTACTGCTGATCAAGAGTGCATATGTAATTATGAAACAAGGCTTGCGGAGCGTGAGTGATGTGGTTATTAAAAGAGGAGATATGTTCTATGCGGATTTAAGCCCCGTTATCGGTTCAGAGCAAGGGGGAACAAGACCTGTTCTAGTTGTACAAAATGATATTGGAAATAGATACAGCCCTACTGTGATAGTAGCTGCCATTACTTCACAAATCAATAAAGCGAAACTACCAACTCACGTAGAAATAAGCGCAAAAGAATATGGTCTGGCGAAAGATTCAGTGATTCTGTTAGAACAAATACGAACAATAGATAAGAAGAGGCTTAAAGAAAGGATTGGGAACCTGTCCGAAGAACTTATGAAAGAAGTAAATGATAGTATAGGGATAAGCTTTGGACTTGTAGAATATAGTATTTAAAGGGCGTATGCCCTTTTTTATATAGTAGGAAAGTTCTACTTTCCTACTATATAAAAAAGCAATTTACTTATATGCCGCGCCAATATTTCCTCACTTTATTAGGAAATGGCACATGGCTATAAAAGCGGCCTTTTCTCCATATATCATACTAAAAATCTATTAGCAACTATATGGTTTAACAACGTAAGTTAATAAACTAATGCGGCGAAGCCGCTTTTATTCATTGGTAAATAACTATTTTAAATACAGGAATTTTGTCATTATTGGCGAATTATTAAACAAATGATTTGTTTGGAGGTAGTGAAATGAGTAGAAAAAGCACTAAAATTGTTGTAATAACCATATTAATGTTATCCGCATTAATTTATTTAATGGTATTCGGATCTGCGGATGGTGCAGAACCGGGCTCTGAAAGTGATCCCATTGTTACTCTCAGTTTTGTAGATAAAAAAATTGAACAAATCAAGTATTATATTGATTCTAATTTAGAAGAGATTGACAGGCTTATTTTAGAATTGGAAAAGAAGGACAAAGAACTTGCAGCTCTCAAGAGAACAGTTGAAAAATCCTTAACCTTTGAAGTTGTGGAAATGAAAGCCGGCCAAGTGTTACTAGCTGATGAAGGTGCGGAATTAATTATAAGATCGGGTATAACGACTGCTGTGTACGGAGAGCTAGGAGGACTGTCAGATATCACATCAGCGAAAGACTTAAAAAGCGGAGAATCCATAGTTAAAAATCATATGTTGATTGCGTCCAGAGGAGACGGTAGAGGAGTTAAGGCAGGAAGCGAAGTTTTTTTGATAATTAAAGGCGGATATACTTTAAAATAATTGCGAAATTGTCATTCTGAGTGCAAGTGAAGAATCTTATGTTACAAAGAGAAAAGATCCTTCGGCTGAAGCCTCAGGATGACA
>CAYXUX010000250.1:0-1717 GCA_964468275.1 uncultured Clostridiaceae bacterium | reverse complement strand
TCCAACACTTTTAGCACAGTGATTTCCGTATCGGGACGAGGTATTAAAACTCCTTCACCTACGGAGAAATCCAATCCCATAAATTCCTGATGTCCTGTTATATACTGAACGGGCTTACCTGCAGCCCTCATTTTTATAAAATCCAAATACTTTCTTGCTATACTGCCATCAATCTGTTTATCCCAATCAATGATTAACTTTTCCCTGCTGCAACCAAGTGCATATGCCAAAAGAATTTCACTGTCTAAAATAGGAGTATCTGTAGCTGATTTTTTTAAAATATTTACTCCTTCTTTCAAAAGACACCTTATGGCATATACTACCACAAATCAGCCTCCTCATCTTCTACCAAAACATTCTTTAAAGCTGTAATCGCTACTTCAAGCTGGCTGTCATCCGGCTCCTTTGTAGTAATTTTTTGTAACCACATACCGGGAGCGGATATCATGCAAACAAGCTTGGAATCGCTCCTTCCTGCCCACTTTATAATCTCATAGGATATACCGGCGACAACAGGTAAAAGTATTATTCGTGTTACAAGCCTTACCAAAAGATTCGGCCATCTGAAAAAGGAAAACAATAATATGCTTACAATCATAACTATAAATAAAAAACTGGTGCCGCAGCGAGGATGAAGCCTTTTATATTTCTTGGCATTCTCCGGTGTCAGCTCATCTCCGCTTTCATAACAGTAGATGGATTTATGCTCCGCACCGTGATATTCAAAAACCCTTTTTATATCCTTCATCCAAGATATGGACATTATATATGCCAGAAAAATCATAACCCTGATAAATCCTTCTATCAAGTTCATAAAAAAAGGGTTTTTAGTGCTGCTTCCAATAAAATTCACAATCAAAGTCGGGAGTAAAATAAAAAGCCCTGTAGAAAACAATATGGAAAAAATAACTGCAATAATTATCATATTCTTTTCCAAAAAGTCTTCCCACTTAGAGGGTTTTTTAGCCTTTTCAGCCTCCTTACCTTCCTCTTCCTCCAAAAACTCCGCGGAATAAGTGAGAGCCTTTACACCCATTACCATAGCATCTATAAAAGCAAATACCCCGCGCACAATCGGTATCTTTGCAATAGTCTTCCTGCCGGATTTTAACTTTTCTTTTTTTACCTCAATTTCCCCGTTCGGTTTTCTAATAGCGATGGCTATGTCTTCGGGGCCTCTCATCATAACACCTTCAATAACGGCCTGACCGCCAATACTGGTTTTTTTCATATTTATTTCCTCACAAAATCATTTAGTTAAACCATTGTAAATATATCAATACTATCTTTGCAACAGATTTACTTCCTTATTATATATTAGTAAATATGATATTTCAATAGATGAGGAAGAAAACGAAATTATGAGATTTTGAAGTATTGCGGTTCACACATATATATATATTTATATTTTTTATTGCAGATTATTAATATTTGATTAAGATTGCATTGTGGAAAGGCTTAGAATCTGTTAGCGCAGTGGAGGAATAGTTGCGTCAACTGTTTGAACGAAGTGAGTTTTGGCGCAACCCGTAACAAGCTTACAGATTATTAGCCTTGGAACTCAGCAATCGTAGCAAATAAAATAATCTGCTTATCAGAAATAGTTAGGGTGCGAACAGTAACTTTGAAGTATTACAGTTCATTCATATTTTTTGTTGAAAGCTGCGAAAAAATGTTTGATATTTCGTAATTTTAAGATAAAATAGATATTATGAAT
>CAYXUX010000249.1:0-1719 GCA_964468275.1 uncultured Clostridiaceae bacterium | reverse complement strand
TATCTCGAGTTTAACACTTAAAAAATAAAAAAACCTCTATAACCCTATAAAACAGGAAGCCATAGAGGTTCTGTCTTTTTCATGACATGTTGTATATATTAAAACTTTTTCTTACTATCTGCAACAAGTTGCTTTATATCACCAACCCTTAAATATCGCTTACTTAAAGCTAAATTTAGGGCATTACCTAAGTCTTTAACGAGATTATCATAATAGACAACCTTATAAACATTATCTTTTAAAAAACAAGCCTGATATTTTCTTAAAGACTTAATTATCCGCTCAGGACTATATTTTCCATCTAAACACTTATCTAAAAGCCTTAAAATTAATAATGCAATAAAACATGTAATAAAATGAGCTTCTATTCTTCGCTCCAAAGTATGATTAATAGGTCTGGCTTCAAGATCGCTTTTAGTTATTCTAAAACTTCGTTCAATCTCCCAAAGTTCATGATAAGCCTTAACAATCTCATAATCCGGCATATTTATTTCACTTGTTATAATTGAATAATAACCATCATATTTCTCATCTTCAATAATCTTATCAGTATCTAAGACGGGGATGCGTTTAGCATTTATATACTCACCGGTTTCCGGATCGAATTCAATATTCTTTATATAACGTAATGATCCTCTTGCCTCCTTTTTATCATATCTTTTAGGATTTGCTACAATTCTTTTGGCCTTTTCAAGAACCTCTGCCCGTTTATACTTTTGCCGTCTTGCATAAAGCTCGTTGTAACAAACTATTTGCTTTACATTAAGAGGAATTTGACGTTTTTTATCATCAGCATGTGTTACCCAAAACTTTTGCGGGAAGGGTCTAGATTTCATACAAAAAATAGGGGTATCGTTATCATCATCTTTTTTAACCCATGAATCAATTTGTTTTATGATACCTCTTTTTTCTATGTAATTTTTAGAATCAAAAACATAATCTTGTAATTCTTTATCTGCCCCTCTTATCTTTTGTGAAAAGATAAACCCATCACCTTTAGCCATAAGAAAAGCTACATTATCTCCACTGTTTAAAGCTTTATCAGCCACAGTAATTATTCTTCCTAATCCATAATCCTTGCGTGTTTCCTGTAATAACGGCATCATTGTTTGACTATCATGAGTATTACCTTTGAAAAGGCGATAAGTAATAGGGATAGCATTTGAATCCAAAAGCAATCCCATCTGGACTAAAGGATTACGTGTATTATGTTTACAAAATCCTTTACGGCGAAACTCATCTTCCCTATCAATTTCAAAATAATAATTAGTAACATCATAAAATACCACATCAGTTTTTCGTTTATAATTAATATTAACTTGTTCATGCAAATGAAGAAGGAGCTCCTCCTTAAACTTTGTAAAATAATCCATAGCAAGATAAATATCGTGAAGCTCACAATTAAAGGGTCTGGCGATATTATCTTTTCCCTCATAATTTGCTTTCTTAGAACCGGGTGATAAAATTCGTGTATAAACTAAAAGCTGCATTACATCATTCAATGAATAATGCATTTTCAAACTCCGCTGACGATTGATAATGAATTGATGAATATTAAGCTGATGATAAATTGAACTTATAGGTAAAAACCCCATATGTTTCAATGAGTTTTCATTTTCGGCCATGATCTCATCTGCATATACTGTTCCAAGAAATATTTCTTTTTCCGCTTTTTTATTTTCCATTTCTAAAGTTCTTTTTCGTGCGATTTCTTTAAAA
>CAYXUX010000248.1:0-1733 GCA_964468275.1 uncultured Clostridiaceae bacterium | reverse complement strand
CCTCCTTCTCCGCCATTTATGAAAAACGTCACCCATAGGGTGATTTTTTTATATAGTAGGAAAGTGCTCCTTTTTCACGAAAGGAAGAAAAAGGGGCACATGTAATAGGGTGGGAAAACAAAGAAACTTAATATAAATATTAAATCATTTATTGTATTCGTAATGAACACCACGAATACCGGTATAGGATCTTGGAATCATAATTCCATCACAAACCTGACAAAAAGGCTGAGGTGGTACAGATGGATCAAGACCATCAAATAAATTATCCTCTTCCAGCTGGATAACAATAAAACGTGGAACCCAGAGTGTATAGCCACATTTGGTACAAACGAACTCTATTAAATCATCGTGTATAGAAAAACCTTCAAGAATATTCATAAGAAACCTCCTTAAAATACAAAACTATGTATCAGGTACTATTATAAAGCGCTGAGGAAATTTATCAAGATAAGGATTTTTGCCGGAATTAAAGATACCAACAAGTTTCATTGTTTGTCCACATAAACAGCGTAAAGGGTCTATACCAAAAGCCAAAAGGAGACGTGCACGCCAATGAGAATGTCTTTTCCAAAAATTCATCTTTATGGAGCTATTTAAAAGAAAAAGTTTAGAAGAGTGAATGTGCTTTTTCGCATAAAGACCATAGTATCGGATCATTTTAAATTGTTCGTCAGGTATGTGAATGATTAAGCGTTTAATAAAATCAAAGACATGTAACTTTTCGGTAACACGTTCATTGTCCTCATGACGATCATAATAAAAGGAGACAAATTCGCCATCATAATCAAGAATGCGAGATTGGGCCATAGCCGGTCTACCGGTATAACGAATAACATATTCAATAGCTTTTGAAGAATTAAAATCTTCATTAGACTTAGCATAAACATAAAAGCCGTCCCGGTTAGCTTTATATAAGGCAGACTTAACTTTATAAAAGGAAATACCAAGTTTCCTATGAAGTAAATTTAATAAAGTTGCCTGCCATCGTTTACGAAGCATGCTAAAAGGTATATGGGATATTTTACGCCAAACAATTTTGTTGCCTGATGCACCCTCAGTCAAAAGGATATGAATATGAGGATTCCATTTTAGATCACGGCCAAAAGTATGCATGGTAGAAACAAAACCCGGTTTAAAATTTTCAGATTTATTTAGCTTATAAAACCAAGAGAGGATAGTATCAGCAGAGGCTTCAAACAAAATGTGGAGCAGACTCCTGTCTTTGCGGAAATAGACACGGAGTTCTTCCGGAATAGTAAAGACAATATGACGATGTTTACATTTAATGAGCTTGGAAGAAATAGACTCAGCCCGATCTTGAGCATATTTAGCACCACAGGAATTACAGAATCTGCTTTTACAAGTAAAATTAACATATTTGAACTTACCACAGTCTTCACAATGATAGAGGGCATAGCCCATAGAGCGATCTCCGCATAGTATGATTTTTTCTACATTCTTTGAAACAACAGGTCGAATGGGAAGCCCTTGTGCAATAAAGGCATCCCAATGGTCTGCGAAAACAGCTTTAATTTTATATGATTTGCTATTCATATTTAAATCACCAAGATATATATATCAAAAAATAAAGGGAAAGGCAATACTAGCTCAAGATTCAAACGTAAATATTATTAATCTTAGCTGCGAAAACTTTTAACGCGGCAAAGCCGCTTTTTTTATATAGTAGGAAAGTGCTCCTTTTTCGAAAAAGGAGTAAGAAGGAGCACATG
>CAYXUX010000247.1:0-1735 GCA_964468275.1 uncultured Clostridiaceae bacterium | reverse complement strand
CAATTATAATAGCCTCTCTACCGCCTAGGCTTCGTTTAAAGGCATATATTTCATCATCTATACAAATAGATTCAAAGTCTCCACTAATAAATATATCATCATCATTTCTTAATGCAATCATTTTTTTATAATAGGACAAAATTTCTTCATTTTCATTCCCCCAAGGGTAGGTTCTTCTGTTATCCGGATCGGTTTTTCCCCTTACACCTGCTTCATCACCGTAATAGACACAAGGAACACCGGGAAAGGTCATTTGAAACATGATAATTAGCTTCAATGCTTTTATTGCTTTTTCGGTATTTTTAAATTGATTTTCAAATACCGTTAGGATTCTGGTCACATCATGTCCGCCGATTAAGTTTAGACAGGCATAAAAGTTTTCCCTAGGATAGTTTTCATATAGGCTCATTATTTTTTTGTGGGTCTCTCTCCCACTGATATTATTTGTTATAAAATCTATAAAAATCTTTCGCAAAGGATAATTCATAACAGAATCCAATTCTTCTCCATAAAAATATTCCCGTCTTATATCATAGCTGATTTTATTAGAAGCGTCTTCCCAGACTTCCCCTATTAGAATAGAATCTTTATCTATTGATTTCATTCTTTGCTTTATAAGCTTTATGAATTCGTCCGGCAATTCATCCGCTACATCCAAGCGCCATCCCTTTGCACCCTTTTTCATCCAATGAGCTATGACACTGTCTTCATCGGATATTATAAAATCTATATAGGTCGGCTCCATTTCATTTACATTGGGTAGGGCTTCTATACCCCACCAACATTTATACTCCTTATAATCTTCGGAGAATTTATACCAACTATGGTATATGGATTCTCTTGATTGATAGGCACCGAGACTCGGATAGTTATCATAGCGATTAAAATATATGCTGTCATCACCGGTATGGCTAAATACCCCGTCCAATATGATTTTTATCCCTATTTCATCCGCTTTACTGCACAGATTTATAAAATCCTCATCCTCACCAAGCACAGGATCAATTTTTTTATAATCTCCTGTATCGTATCTGTGATTGCTGCTTGCTTCAAAAATCGGATTTAGGTAAATAGCGCTTATGCCCAGTTTTTTAATATAGGGAAACTTTTCAATTATTCCTTCTATATTACCGCCAAAGAAATCCCACCTGATTACATTTCCTTTTTTGTCTTTTATATAAAAAGGATCATCATCCCAGTTACCGTATATAAAAGAATTTTTCTTTGGATTTTTTACCCTGAAATCTTTATTATAAAACCTATCGGGAAATATTTGATAGACGACGGCATTTTTAAACCAATCAGGTATCGGGTGAATTTTCTTATATACGGTTATCTGATAATGCTTGGGGTTATTCGTATATGTAGAGCCTATGCCTCCAAGCGATTTTGAGTTATTGCCATAATAAAGAGTTTCATTATGGGTGATTATTGTAAAATAATAAAAAATAAGGCCTATATAGTTATCAGTATTTATTTTTGCCTGATAAAGATTATAGTCGTTTTGTTCTTCATAGGCATCCATAATTATTGTTTCAGTTTTATTTTTTTTGAGAATGTTTAGGTAAATTTCTTTTGGGGATATGGTTTTCGCCACGGAAATGGATATCGAAAGCAAGGTATTGCTTTCGACAGCACCAAAAGGGTTTCTATATTTTGAATCATGAGAATTATGGTAGATAATATCCATGGGATTGCCTTCTTTCCGGTAGTTCGTTTTACGGGAGACCAAAGG
>CAYXUX010000246.1:0-1736 GCA_964468275.1 uncultured Clostridiaceae bacterium | reverse complement strand
TTCAACAGCCTTAACTACCTTCTTAACTGATTTCTCAAATTTCACTCTGGGGAGCATTACTACCCTGCCGCAGCCAATACACTTTATTTTAAAATCAGCACCTACTCTGGTGACTTCCCATTCTTTACTGCCACAAGGATGCACTTTCCTTGTTTCCACTATATCTCCCACATTAAATTTACGGGGATAATAAGCACTCATGGACTCCACCTTCTTTAATATCAAAATATATTCCTATTATGTTCTGTTTACGATTCTCTTGGGATACGGAACCTCTATGCCGCCTTCCTGAAAGGCTTCTTTGATTTTTTTTCTAATACCGCGTTCAACACCCCATTGATTTAATGGAAGGGTTTTAGCAATAATTCTTAGATTCACATCGGAATCACCAAAATTTGTGATACCTAAAACCTTTGGCTGTTCCACAACTATATCACTATTATCCTCATAGTATTCATTACAAATACTACTAAGAATTTCAGTTGCTTTATTAATATCAGTTTCATATGCAATCGCAACATCTATTATTGCCGTAGAATTACCTCTGCTATGATTTATAACGGTTTTAATATCCCCATTGGGAATTATGTGCAGATCACCCTTAAAAGATCGGATTTTTGTAGTTCTAAGTCCCATATCTTCCACAGTACCGGTAGCGTCATCTATACTGATGTAATCGCCTACTGCATATTGGTCTTCAAATAATATGAAAAATCCGGAAATAATATCTTTTACAAGGTTCTGAGCACCAAAACCTATTGCAAGTCCCCCTAAACCCGCAGTAGCAAGGATTGATTCTGTCGGTATATTTAAAACATTTAATACTGAAATCACCATAATAATATAAATCGTATATCTTAATAAACTCTTGCTCAAACCAACCAGTGTGTTTGTCTTTTTTTCATCCATTCTCAGTTTTGGTGAAAATTTAAAAAAGTTATGAATCAGTCTGCTTAGCAGGCTTATTGCAAGCCTCCAAAATATAATTATAAAAAGTATTTTGATACCTATTTTAATATAATCACCTGCGGATGAGTAAACCAAATCCAGCAATTACATTCTCCCCTTTCCAAACAGTCTTCCTATTAATATAGTACGGTTTGCCTCGTCTTTAGCCAAAAGTTATCGTTTTTTCACTATTATGTATTGCTTCTGCTATGGAGTACATATTACCTACTACACCCACTTTTAAACTTTCATTAAGCCCATAATAATCAAGACATGTACCGCAGCTTATTATTTCCACACCCAATTCATCAAGCTTCATAACACTATCCAGTACTGCGGACCCTTCGGTAACAAGTCTTACCCCTCCGTTTAGAAAAATAACTGTCTTTGGCAAAGGTGATACTTCAGTAAGGGCATAGATATAACTTTTCATCAATACATCACCTAAAATGTCATCACCGCTGCCCATTTTTTCGCCTTCTATTACAATTACTATACCATTTTTATCTGTCTTTGCCTCCGCCTTAGGATCTTTACTAAGTTCCGGTATTACTTTTTCAGAATCAAAGGCTTTAATTATTTTAATAAAATATAGATCTTCCTTTTCTTCTATAAAATATTTCAGATCTAAATTCGCTGCCAACCTGCTCACATTCTCCTTAGCAATATAATTATCAACGATTGTCATGACTTGGCCTTCTTCAATTTCTTCTAAGGCCTTTTTCGTTAATATCACCGGTTGAGGACATTGCAATCCCCTCGCATCTATCTCCTTCATAATAATCCTC
>CAYXUX010000245.1:0-1763 GCA_964468275.1 uncultured Clostridiaceae bacterium | reverse complement strand
TTGCATTCTTCATAATCGGGAATCTTAAGATCCATTACTGTATTAGGATAATAATCATATATGCCGGAACCCATCTTTTTGGCAAAAAGCTTAAAATAAAACTCATATATGCTTGAGTTTAACACTCCCAACAGAAATGGCAATGTATAACCCTTAACATCATCTTTTAAGACAAAAGAATAAACATCGGCACTGCAATAATTCCCTTTTGTATCAAGAGCAAACCTATTGTTCTTGCTTTTATATGGATATACAATCTTATCCTTAAGGAAAAGCTCAGGCTTTCTCCCCCATTGAAGTTCATGCCACAACCTAAAGCCCTTTCTGCATTCCCTTCTTCTTTCCAATCGTTCTTTATACTTGTAAATATGCATTATACTGTTAGGATAATTTAGCGGCTCATCTATTAAATCAGAATATATCAACTTATAATTACTTTCTTTTATCACATATCTCCCTACATGAGAATTCTTTATCCAAGGCTTAAGTAAAGACTCTTCAATATTCAGTGCATTTGCGTACTTTTTTTCAAGGACAAAAGCCTTATCGCAGCCGGTAATTATACCCTGAAAGCTATATACTATATCACCAAGACGAACACTGCTTCTTGATTCAATCTTATTTAAAATTTCTTTTTTGTCGTCAGAAACCAAAATCCACCTCTCATCTGAGAGGCTATCCTGAGTAACGGTGAATATTTCGAAATCCTCGGCCTTTATGCTATCCAGCTTTTTAACTATGGGTTTCCAAACATTGATTTTGTTACCAATCTTCTTATTAGGGGACAACATGAGTATTGCCGTTGCAATACCTACACCGGGAAAAACCTTTTCCCCATGAAAATCGATTATATTCATGATTTTGCTATTATTCTTTAGGTATGTCCTTAAGCTTCTTCCCGTTGGACTTTCCATAAAATATCGAGATGAAATAAAGGATATAATTGCCCCACGCCGTGCAATTTCTATTGCTCTTTGATAAAAGCAATAAGAAAGATCCGACTTATCATAGAATACTTCTCTATAGTTTTCTAAAAGCCATTGTTTGTAATCCATGGAAAGCTCCTTATGTCCCACATAAGGCGGATTTCCTATTATATAATCAAACTTTAATGACCAAAATTCGTTCCGTCCCAAAATTTTTTCGGCCTTATCCCTATCAACATAATAAATCGCATCTTCTTTTTCATTTTTAATGCTATATACAAGCCTATTCTCAGCTAATTCAGCGGCTATCTGTTTGCTGTCATAATCTTTTTCCCACCTAATCAAACTATCGCAATATATTATATTCAATTTGTTAGGATAACCTTCTTTATCCTTTGCCCTAAGGCCTGCTATACAAAGCCATAGAGCTTTATCGTCTATATCCGCACCATATATACAATTTTTCAAGATATGATAGTGCATGTTTTCTTTTTGCCAATAATTATTACCGTTTAATTCTACTGATTTTCCTTCTTTATAAACAATATAGTTATTTGCTGCAAATTCTTCTCTGAGCATCGGCAGGGCATGTTCAAATTTTCTCTTTAAAATATCATAAGCCTTTAATAGAAAAAAGCCGGAACCACAAGAAGGATCCAGCACTTTTATAAAAGGGTTTTTAACCACATCCACGTTAGCGACAGTATTATTTAAAATAAAATCAATAATAAAATCCGGCGTATAATACTTGCCGTGAGCTTTTTTTATATCTTTATCCAGTGATTGCTGATAAACTTTTCCCAGACTAAATTCGCTTTCTAAAGACTCTAACATCTT
>CAYXUX010000244.1:0-1764 GCA_964468275.1 uncultured Clostridiaceae bacterium | reverse complement strand
GAACCAGTGGATGTGTTGAGACAGGGGCATTCGGCAAGGAAGCCTATATACTTACCGGATATTTCAATCTTGTAAAGGTATTAGAGGTGACATTAAACAACGGTATTGATCCCCAAAGAAATGTAAAAATCGGTATAGAAACAGGAGATGCGAGAGACTTTAAGACTTATGAAGAATTATTTGAAGCATATAAAAAACAGCTCAAACATTTTATTGAGATAAAAATAAAAGGAAATAATATTATAGAAAAACTTTATTCTAATATGATGCCCGCACCTTTTCTATCAATAATTACTGATGATTGTATAAAGAAAGGGAAAGGCTACAACAGCGGTGGTGCAAGATACAATACAAGATATATTCAAGGTGTCGGTATAGGAACACTTACTGATAGCTTGGCATCAATTAAGAAGCATGTGCTTGAGGATAAAACTCTTAACATGGGCGAAATGCTGGAAGCATTGGAATGTAACTTTGAAGGCAAGGAAAATATTCGTCAGCTATTCCTTAACAGGACTCCCAAATATGGGAATGACGATGACTATGCCGATGATTTGATGAAAGAGGCTTTTAATGAATTTTATAAAGTAGTGAACGGAAGACCTACAGTTTGCGGCGGAAACTATAGAATAAATATGCTGCCTACTACATGCCATGTTTATTTTGGTGAGGTGACAAATGCCACACCGGACGGAAGAAATGCAGGTAAGCCTCATTCAGAGGGTATTTCACCGGTGCAGGCCAGCGATAGATTAGGCCCAACGGGTGTAATCAAATCGGCAAGTAAAATGGATCATACCAAGACCGGCGGAACCTTATTGAACCAAAAGTTTACCCCGGATTTGGTTAAAACCCAAGAAGGCATAGATAAATGGGCTCAGCTTGTCAGGACATATTTCAAACTAGGAGGACATCATATACAGTTTAATGTTGTAGATGCCGATACATTGAAGGAAGCCCAAAAGAAGCCGGAGGAATATAGAGATTTGATTGTACGTGTAGCAGGATACAGCGATTATTTCAATGATTTAGGGGAAAACTTGCAAAACGAGATAATAGAAAGAACAGAACATAAGGGATTTTAAGATATAGGAGCTATTTCTCAATACTCCTTTAGTTAGTGGCATAAGCCTATGAAGTGGCAATAAAAAGATTTGACAATGGAGCTATAGGCTTGTCCTCTTTTATTCATTAATATATATTATTTTATTTTTAAACATTAAAAAGCTTTGTATATTCTGTACGAGTGTCGGTAATATGATAAATATAAACAATATTATTAATGAAACGGTAAATTGCCACATGTTTTTTGCATATTATCATCCTATAACTTCGTTTGTTCAGCCAATTATCCGGAGTCAAAGAGCCCGATTCGGGGAACTCCTCTAAGCGATTTATAACATTTAATATATAATCAATGACTTTTAGTGCTGTATCAAAATTAAACTGAATGATATAATAATCGTTAATGCGTTTCAAATCCTCCCATGTACTTGGCAATATTTCAACTTTGTATCCCATATGCCCTGTCCCTAAGCTTTTTTCGCACATCTTCTATAGTTATTGTCTCTTCTTTATTAATCCTTTCTTGCTCAGCTTGAAGAATTCTATCCCTTAATTCTAAAATCTGCTCCCTTTTTTCAAAGGCTTCAATATTCATAATAACCAAATCACCTTCTCCGTTCTTTGTAATATATATAGGCTCCTTCGTTGTTTTTGCCAGATTCGATATAGAAGAATAATCATTTCTTAAAGTAGCGGAAG
>CAYXUX010000243.1:0-1765 GCA_964468275.1 uncultured Clostridiaceae bacterium | reverse complement strand
ATATCTGGATCAGACGGAAATCGCCCAGCTCCGGAAGGTAACTGAGAAAGCAAAACTATACGCCCAAAGCCATGGAAGGCAAAGAGGCGTTCGTGATCATGCCATAATTGAACTGGCGCTTGGTACAGGACTCCGTGTATCAGAAATTTCGGATCTGAAAGTAGAAGATCTCCACTTAAGGCGTGAAGCATCTTTGATTGTTCGATCGGGCAAAGGCGGAAAGATGCGAGAAGTAAGATTCTCTAGCCGATTGAAGGATATTATCAAAGATTATCTCGATTATCGAGACAGCAACTCCGAATATGTCTTCTATACCGGCCATTCAGATAAGATGAGCGTCAGTGCATTGCAGCAGGTATTCAAGAAATATGCCCGGGAAGCAGGTTTGTTGGAGAAATATTCCATTCATGCCTGCAGACATTCCTATGCTGTGTCGCTTTTTGCTGCATCCGGGTATAATTTGAAGCTTGTCCAGCATCAGCTTGGTCACGCATCGATCACGACAAGTTCCGTGTACCTCTCGGTCCAAAATGAGGAACTTAATGCCGCCGTTGAGAAGCTATAAAAGGGGTGTTTCCCCTTTTTTATCTGGTGGAACTACAGCCCCCCCAACCCAAAGTAGCCCCTCATAAATAAATAGCCATGCTGAATAATATGGTGACTCCTCGGTATATAAATACTTGTATTGAAACTTATTATTTGCGATTGATTGAACCTTGACAATATTAAAAGCTTCAGCGGGTCTTTCTATGTTTCCCAAGAAAATAGGTTTAACAATTGCTTTGTCTCCAATTATTTCACCTGTATGATACCAATGCAAACCCCGAATTGTTCTTTCGATTACAGTTTTAAATGCGCCTGAATTCCATTTTACACCTTTCATATACCCTAATTCGATTCCTGCTGGTGTTTTAACATAAACATCTCTAGAGTTCGATAAAATTTCATGTAAAAGTTTTTTATTGTGTTTAATTGAAGGGAGAATGTTTTTTCTAAAAATCTCTTCCCAATTATCTTTTCCTCTTAGAACGTGTAAATTCGCATATACCTTGAAGGTTTCGTCATATATAGAATCACCATTATTGCACTCTTTACAAGCGGGTACAGTAATTAAATCACCAGGTCTAGGTTTTGGAAATATGCTTTTTGGTGGGATATGGTCTCGCGTTGTTGCGAGGTTTTTCCCGCAAATAACACAAAGTTGTTTTTTGCTCATAATATTCTCCGAATATATATTTAAGATAGAGTTTTATCGAGAGATTTCCCACCATAAACACCACATATCCAACCAAACCGCTATGCTAAACACGAGATTTGTGTAATTATGTGGCGTTTGCACTAAAAAGTTGATATTAGGTAAAAAAGACATTAATTTATCATTGTAAATATAAAAATCGAGGATATGGTAAAGGTCATGCTAAAAAAATCATTACTTTTGGGGATAGTTTTATCAGTTTGTGCTGGTTTTTTATTTGCACAGACTGCAGTAGCGCCTGCGGCTGGAGATGGTTCTGAAAATAATCCTTATCAAATAGCATCATTGGAGAACCTTTATTGGATTGGTCAACAAGCTGATCAGTGGATGAACATGCACTGTATTCAAGTTGCAGATATTGACGCATCCGAAACTGCCAACTGGGAGGATGAAGAAGGAAAAGGATGGAAGCCGAGTATAGCATATTTATATTCCTACGATGGTAATAATCATACAATAAATGGCTTATATATTGATCGAGATTCAACCGACTATGTTGGATTGTTTGGT
>CAYXUX010000242.1:0-1792 GCA_964468275.1 uncultured Clostridiaceae bacterium | reverse complement strand
GGATAGTGATTACGAGGTAAAAATAAATGATAATAGGTACGGGTAAAGTTTATTTACATATCGGTTGGTCCCGTTCTTTAAAAGAAAAGAGAATGGTAGTAAAAAGTATTATTGATAAGGTAAAAAATAAGTTTAATGTTTCTGTTGCTGAAATCGGAAATCAAGATTCATACAAATCCGCTGTTATAGGAATAGCTTGTATAAGTAATAATACAAGCTATTCTAATAAATGCATTCAAAGTGTAATTAATTATATAGAAGAAAACACTGACGCTGTGATAGAAAAAATCGAAATCCAAATGCTATAATTTTCATTGTTCAGTTTTCAGTTTTTCTATCCCGATTTCAATTCTTCGTACAGTCTCGTCTTGGCCAAGTATTTCCGCTAGCTCATATGCACCCCCGGGAGTAAAGGATTTGCCGGATATTGCTGTTCTTATAGGCCAAAGCATTGTGGCATTCTTTATCTCCATTTCTTTTATAAGTTTGCTTATACTATCCTTTATACTATCAATATTCCAATCATCCAAGGATTTAAGTATAGGTAAAGCTTTTTCTAAGCTGTTTATGGAAACCTCATAATTGGTTTTCATTTTCTTATGGATATACATATCAATTGAGTATTCAGGCAAATCATCAAGAAAATCCAGCTGAGAAGGAATTGCAGTCAGAATTTCAGTACGTGTATGAAGCAGTTCACTTATTTTTTTAAAGTCATATTCCTTTTTCAAAGCTTGTTTATAATAAGGTAAAGCCATATTATGAAATACGTCCAAAGGCAATCTTCTTATATATTCTCCGTTCATCCATTTTAATTTCTCCATGTCGAATATTGCCGGGGCTTTATTAATCTTTCTATAATCAAATTCCTGTATTAATTCCTCCAGTGAAAATATTTCTTGTTCCGTACCGGGATTCCAACCTAATAAAGCAATATAGTTAAGTACTGCTTCTTTCAGAAATCCTTTTTCCAGTAAATCCTCATAGGATGCATCGCCTTTTCTCTTGCTAAGCTTATTATGGGCATCTCTCATAATAGGAGGACAGTGTACATATACCGGTACATCCCATTCAAAAGCATCATAAAGCCTATTATATTTTGGCGATGAAGATAAATATTCACTTCCTCTAACAACATGAGTGATACCCATCAGGTGGTCATCAACTACATTAGCAAAATTATAAGTTGGCATTCCGTCAGATTTTAGAAGCACCATATCATCCAAATCAGAATTATCTACTGAAATACTGCCATAGATTTCATCATGAAATGTTGTTGTACCTGTTTTAGGGTTGTTTTGTCTAATAACATAGGGGATTCCTTCTTTAATTTTCTTTTCCACTTCTTCTTTAGACAGACCTAAACATAGTTTATCGTATTTATAGGGCGTTTTAAGGGCTTCGGCTTGTTTTCTCAACGCTTCCAGTCTCTCCTCTGGGCAAAAACAATAGTAAGCCTGATCTTTTTCTATCAGCATCTTCGCATACTCTTTATAGATGTTTTTTCTTTCGCTTTGAACATAAGGTCCTGTCGGACCGCCAATATCAGGGCCTTCATCATGTTGGAGGCCTGCCATATTCAAAGCACTATATATTATTTCAACAGCACCTTCCACATATCTTTCTTGGTCAGTATCTTCTATCCTGAGTATGAAGTCACCGTTTCCATGTTTAGCAATCAGATAAGCATAAAGAGCCGTTCTAAGGTTGCCAACATGCATATATCCTGTGGGGCTGGGTGCAAATCTTGTTCTTATTTTTTTCATTTAATTGCCTCCCTATATATGTAATC
>CAYXUX010000241.1:0-1806 GCA_964468275.1 uncultured Clostridiaceae bacterium | reverse complement strand
CTATAAAAATAATATAATTCATTTTTGCTGAAGCAATTTTATTGTATTGAAGAATGTCCTTGCAATATTTTGTATTTTTAATTATATTAAGTCTCTTTGTCATTTCCGCATCCAGATGTTTAATTATCTTTACTAATTCTTCAACATTGGAAATAATAAGGCAATTTTTAAATCCAAGATAATCAGACATTTCGATGCCCTCTTTTAAATCCACCAAATAGAATTGCAAAATATTATTCCTGAATACCATAAGAGACTGTATAAATTGATTCAAAAAACATGATTTCCCGGTGTTTGATTCCCCTGATATAAACATATGACATAATTTAGTCAAGTCCTCTAGATGGATGTTTTCGGCTTCATCTACGCCCATTATAAAAGGTAGTACCATTTTGTTTATAGTTGATGGCTTTATGTAATTTATGTATTCATCAAATAGATATTTTGCTTTGAATTTTGACTTAACATAGAATTTAAGCTCATATAAACGCAAATTCTTTTCTTGTTGCTGAATAACGGCTATCTTTCGATTAAAGTAAAGTTCTAACCTTGCAAATTTAGAGTTAATATCCTTTTCAGTTAGTTCCATGCTGTGTAACAATACCATGTCTTTTTTAACTGATAATACATTCACCTTATTATCAAACATCATACATATCTTTTTATGTTTGTTATTCAATAGTTTTATTTTAGTATTCCTATGATGGGCAATTGCTTCTACTCTTAAATTGTCCACAAAGAAGTATATAAACAGGGTAAAAAAATAAAGCAGGGGATGCAGGTTATGCATCCAGATATAAATACATGCTATAATTAAAACTAGACAGTATATCACTTTTTTAAATCTGGTATTAAGTACGGTCTTGAATTTTAACGAGGTTCTAACGGTACTTAATACCAGTTTAAAGCTTATAATGGCTATATTTTTTATAATGTAAACCATCGCTTTAAAAATATAATCCATTGTTTTATCATAAATTTTATTTTTCATAATTACGCTCCCTCAAATAATGATTTCATTAAGTCTAAAATCATACTTCCGAATTCAATCATGATGCCCGGCTTTTGTGCTATAGCTGCCACGATGCAACATAACACCAATAACCCTAACATACCTTTTATACCATGCTTAACAAGTCCATAAATAAGAATACCTATTAAGACTAAATTTATAATTCCACTTCCTAATAAATTATTCACTCTCACTACCTCCTATAGTTAATAAATATTTTCCGTTCTTATCCTTGCTTATAGTGAAGTTACCCTTTTTCACCTGTTTTCGATAACTTCTTTTTACGTGTTGCCTGTATAAGTACTTTACAAGACTTATAACCGCTATAGTCAAGTACTTTACTATGTTATACAAAATACGTAATATAAAATATGTAAATTCGATAATTATATCAGCTATCATCATTTTTATTTTCCTCCTCATTAAGGCAATACTCACAAACCACAAGCCCACTATATTCCCTCTGTCTTTTTAAGTAATATTCTCTCTCACATAGTTCACAAACAAACTTAAACCTTCTTGAATACTCTTTATCACTAACTTTTTCAATGTCGTCTAAATGTGGATTGTTAGTAATATAATTTATACATTCTTGGTCACGCCCTTCAAATAAGACTGTTCCATTCTCTTTAATTACTTTATACATAATAATTTTCCCCTTTCAATCCATCGCTATCCATCGTAAAACATCTTCTAAAACTTCATGCTTCAACCTTAACAATTGCCTATCCATAGACAGTTTTGTATAATCCGTTTCTAAGTCTGCAATGTTGACTACCTTATCCAGTAACATA
>CAYXUX010000240.1:0-1809 GCA_964468275.1 uncultured Clostridiaceae bacterium | reverse complement strand
GAATTGAATTTCTAAAATATTTGTACTAAAATAAAGTTCTAAAGGGGGTCTAAGTTATGGATTATGAAAAAATGGATAACAATGTGAATGTAATAAAAGAAGACATTGCACCGGATAGTGATGTAGCAAAAGAAATAGATGGGGAAATGCAATTTAACAATTTACAAAGCATTAATGATGACAATGCAATAGAAAGAAGTAAAATAAAAAAATATGGCAAATTTGCACTGATAGTTATGCTTATAATAGGCTTAAGCCTAGGTACAAGTATCGGATATTTGGCGGATCATATAATTGAAAACATGCAGAAAAAGAATTCGGTAAATGCAATAAATGAAGAACAAGAAACCCAAACCAATTATATAATAGATAAAACCGTATCCCCGGTAGTACCTATAGCTAAAAAAGTATTGCCGTCTATAGTTGCCATAAGAATAAAACAAACTTACAGAGACTTTTTTGGTCGTCCCTATGATAGTGAAGGCACCGGATCAGGAATTATAATAGATGCCCAAGGCCATATCGCTACAAACAATCATGTTGTGGAGAATTCTAATAATATTATAGTGGTGTTAAACAGCGGCAAAGAAGTACCTGCTACCGTAATAGGAAGAGACCCGGCTACAGATTTGGCTGTAATTAAAATAGAAGAAAAGAACCTTACCTATGCAGAACTCGGTGATTCTTCAAAGCTTGAAGTGGGCGAGTTGGCTGTTGCTATAGGCAGTCCCATGGGTACCGACTTTGCAGGCTCCGTTACGGCAGGGATAATAAGCGGTTTGAATCGTAAGGTGCCTATAGGTGACAAATCTATAGCCTTGATACAGACAGATGCGGCAATAAATCCCGGTAATAGCGGCGGTGCTTTGGTGAACTCCGAAGGGCAGGTTATAGGGATTAATACTATTAAATTTGTTGAAAACCGTGTAGAAGGCATGGGTTTCGCAATACCCATAAATGAAGCCAAGCCCATTATTAAACAACTGATGGAAAACAAAAAGGTTATAAGGCCTATGATGGGGATTGAAGGGCAAACAATAGGTGAAGACGTGGCTAAACAATATAATGTGCCTCAAGGCGTGCTGGTAAGAACGGTATATGTGGGAAGCGGTGCTGAAAAAGCAGGTCTCGAACAGGGAGATATAATAACAAAGGTTGAAGATAAAAAGGTTATCTCCATAGAAGAAATAGTAGATATAGTAGGCAAGCATAAGGTAGGGGATACACTAAAGGTGGAGGTCTTCGGGAAACTCGATAGATATAGAACCGTGGATGTAGTATTAACAGAGGCACAGGAGTAGTTTCGAAGCCACTGAAAAGTCACATTATTGTCACTTTGAGCGATAGCGAAGTGTCTTATTCTTCGAGACTTTTAAGTTCTTTCGTTGCTATCCGCGGGCGGTCAATGGCCGCCCCTATTGCTAGGGCCATTCCTCTGGGGTCAAGATTCTTCGGTAAAAGCCTCAGAATGACAGATTTCGCCGATGCATAATAGCTGTTATGTTTGTGATGACCATATACTTATACAATGTATGACTATAAACGGAAATAAAAATAGGAGCCTATTTAATGTCAGATATTTGACACATTAAGATATTAGTAATATAATTGTATTGTAGTAAAAATTTATTGAAAACGGGGAGCTGGATTAATCCGGCTGAGAATAAGCTGTTCATGCTTTGACCCGCAACCTGAACTAGATAATGCTAGCGGAGGTAAATATGGATTTTTAGTTTGCATAAAAACCCTTTATTTTGTTCAGGTTGTTACTGAACGAGATAAAGGGTTTTTTAGATTTAATAAAAAAAG
>CAYXUX010000239.1:0-1819 GCA_964468275.1 uncultured Clostridiaceae bacterium | reverse complement strand
CCAAGTTCCGGTGCTATATTGTTTCTATTCATTCTATCAAGAAAAACAATACCGGGCTCCCCATTGCTCCATGCCATATCAACGATAAGATCAAATACCTCATTAGCATTTAGTTTCCCTACAACTTCTTTATTATGAGGTTCCAGTAATTCATATTCTTCTCCTTTTTCAACTGCCTTCATAAATTTTTCTGTAATACCTATGCTGATATTGAAATTTGTTATATCCTTATCATTTTTTTTGCATTGAATAAAATCAATTATATCCGGATGGTCAACCCGCAATATGCCCATATTGGCACCTCTTCTAACACCGCCTTGCTTAACCGCCTCCGTTGCTGCATTGAATACCTTCATAAAAGAAATAGGGCCCGATGCAACGCCTCCTGTTGACTTAACTGATGAACCCTTGCTTCTTAACCTGCTAAAACTAAATCCGGTGCCTCCTCCGCTTTTATGTATTATTGCAGCATTCTTTATTGCATCAAATATACCTTCCATTGAATCTTCAACGGGAAGCACAAAACAAGCTGAAAGCTGCCCTAATTCCCTGCCGGCATTCATCAAAGTCGGAGAATTCGGTAAAAATTCTAATTGAGACATTACCTTATAAAAACCATCCTCTATTTCTTTTACATCTTTATCAGGTTCAAATATTTTGTCGGCACTTGCAATAGAAGATGAAATTCGTCTAAACATTTCTTCCGGTGTCTCTATGGGTTTTCCGTTAACATCTTTTTTTAAGTATCTTTTTTCTAAAACTTTTAAACTATTTTCTGATATCATGCCTATTTCCTCCCTACAATCTATAGTGCTTATGTGTGTTGTATGACACAACATATTGTATCACATGCTATAAAATACTGCAAATGACTTTAGTCCTAATTTATCAAGCTTTTTATACATTTTCGTTTATTTTAGACAATTATGCTAAAATAATTTTTAAATAAAATAAAGATATTTGTTATAAAACCCAATAAAAATAGCACATAATAGTGCTAAAAAACAAATTTATTTTCTTTGTAATTTCTTTACTTTCATTTAGTTTTATAATTATTAAAGAAAATTATTCTTATGCTTGCCCATGATGCTTACTTCAATTTGGGGCTTAGGCTCAAAAAAGATCCAGATTTATTCAGGTAGTCTCCTTATAGTTATACTTTTTCTTCTTTATCTAAGGGTAAATAAATATATTTGTCTATTATATATTAAACACTTAGCAGCTTTTCTAGCATTTCTTTAGATGTCTCTTCTATGAGACCGTTTAGCATATATTGGGCATTTAATTTCGTGCCTTCCATTGTATTTATATCAGCGTTTTTCAATATTTGAGGTTTTTCAATAAAGGAATTAATAGCTTTAAATTCAGCATTCATAAAGATAATAGTTGGAACCTTTATGAAATCATCTACTTTATAATCATCTAATTCATTTTTTATTATATCCCGTAAAATAATACTTAACCTTATATCATCATTAGTGCTAATTAATTTCTCTAACAAAGATAAATTAATCCAACAATCAGGGGATTTGGGATCGACAACTGCAAGAATATTAATTTTTTTATTTATATTCTTTATTTCATCACATATGTTTTCTTTAATTCTCATCGGTAAATAATACTTCATCATATTATGTTTATACTTGTCCTCTAAATTAAATATGTAGCTTCTAAAACTAATACCTTTTTTAAACAAACTCTCCATAATTATAAACTTCCTTTCATATGATTGGGTATATAAAGTTTACCATTAAATATATCCTGTAACAATAACTAACCTTTATCAAAATAATCATTTTATTTCCTGCATTCGGTTATT
>CAYXUX010000238.1:0-1838 GCA_964468275.1 uncultured Clostridiaceae bacterium | reverse complement strand
AAAAAATGTGTGGCTTCGAAATGATATAGTTAATACTTATATTAAAATGGTTTTATTATCTGATATAAAAAAGCCTATATCATTTGGTGTTGAGTTGATTATTTAGTTTATAAATGATGAAAACCTTTTAACAAATTTCAAAGATTTTGCATAATACCTCATTGGAATAAGTAGTTATTAGTTGTATAATAGTTTTAAAGGCAGATTTTCAAGAGGTGCTAAAAATGACGAAAGACCGGAGACATTCTATTATTGCAATTTCTTTGTTTTCTTTTTACCTTTTATCTTTTCTTTTTGAAGGGCAAGTATTACATACTATTATAAAAAGATTTGATATAAGCATTCAAAACATTTTTTTATATGCAATAATTGCGAATTTTTTGGGTTTATTTATATGTGGTTTTCTAATTAATAATCAAAAAAATGCTAAGGATGTAATGGTTTTTTCAACAATTACATGCATATTGTTTATTATGCCTTTCTTTTTTTTACCATCATTATTGTGGTATATTTCCCTAATAATAAGTTCTTTTGCAGCAGGTTTGTATGTAGCTGCTTGGGGCTTTTATTTTAAAAATTATACATCATCCAACGAAAAAATTAAAACCGCAGCCGATGTTTTGGTTTTATCTAATATTTTAATGATCATGATAAATATGGCAGCTATCCATTTATCACCATATATTGCGTTGGCGAGTTCCGTTATCATTTTATTTATATCCCTATACTTTCAGATGCAATTGCCTAAAGTGCAAGTAATAGATAAAGACAATGAAATTACAGGTAATTTTGAAGCCGCAAGTCAAAGAAATTTTATAAATGCTTTTATTTTGCTATTCATTTTTATTACTATAATCACTGTCAATTCCGGTTTCATGTACCAAGTAATTAACCCGGCATTTGAGCATTTAAAATGGCTTGTTAGCTGGTATTGGGCTATTCCTTATATCATCGCAATATATATTATGAAGAATTTACCTAAAAAAATTAATCATAATTATATGTTATATGTGGCTATCGCAATGATAGGGTTTTCTTTTTTAGCTTTTATGGCATTAGGCCGTTCCGCCGGCAGCTATTTGATAGTTAATACACTTATGCTGGGTGCTTGTGGTGTATATGATTTGTTTTGGTGGAGCATATTGGGAGAAATGTTGGATTATCATGATAATCCTGCAAAAATTTTCGGCATGGGGCTTTCTGCCAATGTCTTAGGTATTTTTATCGGCAGCCTGATAGGAAATATAGGCGATGATATAAATGCAAGGTACAGGACAACTATTATTGCATTTGTTGTTGTCTTTGTTACTTTGATGATATTGCCTATTCTTCATAAATATTTGTTAAATTTATTGAGAAATCATGCATTTTTATCTACTTTTTATAAAATGGAAGAGGTTAAACAAAATAAAAATATTCGTTTTCTTATTGAATTAGGTAAATTGACACAAAGAGAAAGCCAGATTGCAGAGCTGCTTTTGAAGGGAAGAACTTATAAAATGATAGCAGAAGAGCTTTATTTAAGCGAGAATACTGTAAAAACACATGTGAAGAATATATATTCAAAACTTCAGGTAAAGAGTAAAGTTGAACTTATGGGCTTAATAATAGATAAAGATTAACTCAGAGGGACGGGAATACACTATATGCTAACCGCTAATATTGACCTTTTCGACTATCAAAACGGTATATATGCAGAGTTTTAAATGATTACGAGAGCCAAGAGAGGAAGCAAATAAAGACTTGGCTGCATTGCTGACAAAAAGAAAAACTGAAAAAGAACTTTTAAAGATGTATAATAAAAAAGATATATTATAGTTATAATAATAAAAAGAATT
>CAYXUX010000237.1:0-1871 GCA_964468275.1 uncultured Clostridiaceae bacterium | reverse complement strand
GATAAAAGGTCCGGCTTTAAAATTGTTTCAGATTGCATTAAAAACATCCAATATTTTTGGATTTCAGACGTAGTCGGGAAATTAGCTTCTATTGAAGGCTTGCATTGCATTAATGAATTAAGTGAAAAAGAACTATTAGATTTAGCATATATACAAAATGATATTTTAAATTGTTGCAACAAACAAATTGTCAATTTAAATGAGTATAGCAAGGATATAATGAACGTACGTATTATAAATGCTTTTATAAAACTATTGAATATTATTTGTGATAAACATGATTTAACGATTATGATATTAAATTATGAAGATATGGATGATACTTCAGCAAATGTGTTAAAGTACCTAAGCAGAACTCAAATAGAAGGACTAAACCTTATTAAAGAATAAAGAGAAGTACTTATAAATTGAATAAATACTTCTCCTATGCTACGTTTAAAAATATTTTAAGAACATAGTACTTTTTCTAGGAATCTATAAACAATCTTTGCAGTTTTTACTACAGAATCAATATCAACATATTCGTCTCTCCCGTGGAAATTGCTCCCCGACGCACCAAATACCACAGCCGGAGCCTTTAGTCTTGAACCCAAGTAGTTAAAGTCTCCTATACTTTGAAAATAGGAAATGGTAGGTTTGGCTTTACTTATTTCCTCAATTGTTGCCATGAATTCTTTTACCATGGGTTCATTTTTATCAATAGTATACGGCATAAAACCTTTTGATCCTTCAGAAGGTGCTTTCCTAAAACTAATACTATATTCACATCTGATATTCGCTCTTTCAATAGCTTTTTCAATTTCATTGGTTATTGTTTCTTCATTTTCTCCTGTTATGGTGTGACGAAACAGTCGTATTTTTGCATAATCCGGGACACTACACGCTCCCCCGTCACTTTCGATTCCAATAACGCAAATATCTCCTTTACCGAGGAAAGGGTCTTTCTCATATTCAATGTTTTTTAACTCGTTTATAACTAAAGCTGCATCATCTGCTGCACTAACGCCAAGGTTAGGTGTTGCAGCGTGTGCAGATATGCCAAATAATTCAATTTCCAAACCAAATCCGCCCCTTGCACCGAGACATATATCGGGGAATTGATTACCGGAAAACCCGGCACTGGGTTCCGTAATAATTGAAAAATCAACATCATTAATATATCCTTCTTCAATTAAAGCATTTGTTCCCAATCCATAAGGACCTTCTTCTACAGAGACATATGTGGAAATAATTTTGCCTTTAAATGTTTTATGGTTTTCAACAAAAGCCTTTAATGCAATCATCGTTGCTGCACATCCGGATTTCATATCCAGAGCACCTAAGCCATAAAGCCTATTATCTAATATTTCCCCTTTTGGATTTTTAGTCCAACCCTTGCAAAGCCTAACCGTATCAAGATGACCGTTTATACAGATTACAGGTCCCGGCTTTGTACCTTCAAGATTAACTATAATATTTTTCCCCTTAAAATTTGTTATCTTTGCTTCGTGGTAGTGATGAGTAAAAGCATCAATATTATTTTGTTGAAACCAGTTATATACGTATTCCATTATGTCATCCTCTTTAAAATAAGGACTATCTATGGAAACCAGATCTGCTAATAATTTTATTATTTGGCTTTTCTCAATTTTATACATTTTTAAATCCTTTCCTAAGCTGTTTTGTTAAATATTTATTTCGTGTGCCTTTTTTGTATCTTCTAAAGTATCATCTTTTTCATACCATATGAATTTTCCTGTTATTGCATAAATAATCGCAACAATGGGCGCAAAGTAACATAAAAATGCAAAAGGTAAATATTGTAATGTCTTTACACCTAAAGTAGCAGTAAAAAACACACCGCATAAACCCCAAGGAACTAGAGGTGAAAG
>CAYXUX010000236.1:0-1919 GCA_964468275.1 uncultured Clostridiaceae bacterium | reverse complement strand
TTATGAAGTGTATAGATTGCAAACATCTTAATGATTCCGGGACTGAATGGTATTGCTTTGATAATTGGGATAATAGGGTACCAATACCAGACCCTCATGTTGAATTTCACTGCGAAGACTACGAGGGGGAGGAATGAAAAAATATAAAGCACATATCCAATATAAGACTAAAGACGGAATAAAAGTTCCCGGAGTTACTACAATCACAGGCGAGCTCGGCTGGAATAAGCAAGCCTTAATTAGCTGGGCAAATAAAATCGGTTTGGATGGAATGCTGGCAAATAAATATAGAGACGATAAAGCCGAGATTGGAACGCTTGCTCACGAGTTTATAACAAATACCTTGCAGGGAATAAAAACCGACACTTCAGATTATTCCGAAAATCAAATTGCCCAGGCTGAAAATTCTGTTTTGAAGTTTGATAATTGGCACAAAGACCATAATTTAGAGCCAATCTTAATTGAGAAGCCGCTCGTTTCTGAAACATACGGATTCGGTGGGACTCCAGATATCTATGGAAAAGTGGACGGAATTTATACTTTAATTGACTTGAAAACCGGTAAGAATATCTATGATGAGCACTTAGTCCAGACCGGAGGATATGTAATACTCTTAGAAGAGCACGGCTATAAGGTAGAGAAGATAATCATCTTAAATATTCCCCGAACAAATAGTGAAAAGTTTAACATTGAAGAAGAAGCTGACATAGAGGTGTGCAAAGAGATATTCCTGAACTGCCTTAGAATCTATAAGTTAAAAACAAAAATTAGAAAAAATGATTTTTACGAATTCATAAAGGAGGCTTCAGATGACAATATTTGAAAAAATAGCAAATGTAATGAAGAACGTGGATTATATGAAAAAGGATGGTGATGTGGAATTTAAGAACACGAAATATAAGTATCTATCTGCTGAAAAGATAGTCTCAAACATAAGAAAGGAGATGATAAAAGAGGGGCTTGTAATATATCCCGAAAAAACAGAAGTAACAAATCAAACTCAATACGAAAAAGACATCCTTGTTACCTACAGAATTGCTGATATAGAAGGAAATAGCATCACTGTTCAAGTTCCGGGCGGCGGTTATGACACTACCGATAAAAAAACTTATAAGGCTATGACGGGGGCATATAAGTATGCTTTAAGACAAACCTTTATGATTGAAACTGGAGATGATGACCCCGACAAGACGCCGAGTAAACCCATAACGGACAAACCGGTAAAAATGACCACAGGTGATATAAAAAGGCTGTTTCTAAAAAAGCATAACGGCGATAAAGAAGAAGCTAAAAAGGATTATGATATGTTTAACGATTTGGATGAGGAAACAAAACAGGATATAATTAATAAAATGAAGGAGGATTTAGATGTCAGCTTATAATAACACAATAACTATTGTAGGCAATGTTGGACGCGACCCGGAAATACGAGAAACTGAAGCAGGGCATGTTGCTACATTTTCAGTTGCGGTTTACCGGTCCGGGAAAGGTGAAAGCAAAAAAACGGATTGGTTCTACACAGAGGCATGGCATAATTTAGCACGGGGATGTGAGAACCTACGGGCAGGTGATAGAGTAATAATTTACGGCTCGATGAAGTTTGAGCAGTATGAAAAAGAAAATATAAAGGTAAATTCAGTAAGGCTTGTGGCAAGGGAAATAGGAAAGAGCATAGCAATAAAAGAAGACGAGATATTTTAGGAGGTAGAATGAAACGCATAATAATATCACTACTACTTATTAGCCTGATAGCAATATCATTTATTTGTGGCTGGCTTGGAGGCAAAGAAGCTACTATGAATTGGGCTATTGAAGAACAAACCAAAATAGAAGAAAAGCATATTAATAGCTTACAGGAATTTACAAAAAATTATAATGAATTATATACGGAATTTAACGAGCTTTATAAAAAATATATA
>CAYXUX010000235.1:0-1926 GCA_964468275.1 uncultured Clostridiaceae bacterium | reverse complement strand
CTTTATTGACTTTGGCACCAAAGAAATATATAATGCTGATATATAAAAACCATGAAAGAAGCTGTAAACAGATGAAAAAACGCAATAAATATATAGTAATATTCGTACCAATAATTATAGTTTTGCTCGTCGGTGTCATTTTCGGGGAAGGCATTGTAAACAGGGCTATAGGCAAAAGGGTACCTGTTTTAATGTATCATTGCATCACTGAAGATGAAGATTTGGCTAACAGCAACTCCTTATATGTAACAAAGAAAAAGTTTGAAGAAGATTTAAAATATCTAAGGGACAATGATTATACAACTATTTTTGCCAGAGATATGGATAAGCCATTGCCTAAAAAGCCTGTTGTCATAACCTTTGATGATGGTTATAAAGATAATTATATCTATGGATATCCTTTGCTCAAAGAATACGATATGAAGGCAACTATATTTATTCTTGCCTATACTTTTGATGAAGAAATGTCTCACAAGCTATCTTGGGAAGAAGCGGGAGCTCTTGCCAGATCCGGTTTTATGGATATACAGTCTCATACATACGATTTGCACTATGAGACAGACGACGGTTTATTTGCTATGGAGCCTTTTCCGGATGAAAGTGATGAAGAATATCGGGAAAGGCTTTGCGAGGATATAGAAATAATGAATGAAAGATTTGATAAATATATAGGATATAGGCCTACAGTTTTTGCCTATCCTTACGGGAAGTATACAAAGATAACAGAAGAAGTATTAAAAGAAGAGGGCTATAAAGCTACTTTTACCACAGAAAAAAGAATAGGTAATAGCAGGCGAAGCTTATACCTGTATCCAAGAATGGCAGTGTATCAAAAATCAGGACTTGATACCGTACTTAAAAAATAAGGCATCGATATAAATAGAGGGTTCAGATAATGATTTTTTCATCTTATAAGTTTTTATTCGGGTTTTTACCTGCAGTCTATGTAACATTTTTAATACTTAATAAATTTAAAATGGAAGTGATCGCCAAGTACTGGTTGGTGATGGCATCCTTTTATTTTTATGCCCAAGGTTCTCTGAGCTTTTTCCCATATTTCGTAGGAAGCGTAGGATTTAATTTTTTAATAGGTTATTTAATTGGAAAGCAAAATGGTGAAAACTCCAACACAATTAAAAAAATTCTTCTTACGATAGGCTTGGCTGAAAATATTATATTGCTTGGATATTTTAAATACACTAACTTTTTAATTACTAATTATAACTTCTTGACAAAAGCACAGATTCCATTGAAAACCATAGTATTACCCATTGGGATATCCTTCTTTACTTTTCAGCTTATTGCTTATTTAATAGATTCCTATAGGGGACTGACAAGGGATTATTCCTTTTTGAATTACCTTTTGTTTATAACTTTTTTTCCCCAACTCATTGTTGGACCCATAGTTCATCATAGCGATGTGGTGCCTCAGTTCGAAGACAAAAAACAAAGTATTTTTAATATAGAAAACCTTATTTTAGGGATATTTATATTCTCCTTGGGCTGTAGTAAGAAGATACTCCTTGCAGACCCTCTTACAGCTTTTGCCCAACCCTATTTCAAAGACCCGTCAGGTGGATTTTGGCTGGGTTGGCTTTCCGCATTAGCCTACACCATTTCTTATTATTTTGACTTATCCGGTTATGCTGATATGGCAATAGGCTTGGGATTGCTTTTCAATATAAAATTGCCGCAAAACTTCAATTCACCTTATAAGGCTAGGGATTTTCAAGAATATTGGAGAAGATGGCATATTACTTTATCCAATTTCTTATCCAAATATATTTTTAGAAGTGTATATAAAAAAGGAGACGGTAGCGAGAAGTATTACTTTGCAATTATGGTGACATTTTTAGTTTCCGGTATATGGCATGGAGCGGGCTGGAGCTTCATAATCTGGGGATTGATTAATGGCGTTTTTGTATG
>CAYXUX010000234.1:0-1930 GCA_964468275.1 uncultured Clostridiaceae bacterium | reverse complement strand
TCTCGCTATCCTAAGATTCTTCGCCGCATACCCCTGCACGGCATTTTCCTTCAATATGCTCGTCAAATTCTTCTTTCATATATTTTAAACAGTCTTTTAATGCTGTTGTGGCTGCCTGCCCCAATCCGCAGAAGGAGGTATTATCCATTAAACTTGAAAGTTGAGATAAATTATCAATATCCTCCGGTGTACCTTGACCTTTTGAAATTCTATCTAATATTTCATAAATTCTTGTATTTCCTTCTCTGCAGGGAGTGCATTTACCGCAGGACTCATGGATAAAAAATCTTGTTATGGTTTTTAGAAAATCTATCACACAATTTGAATCATCAACAACTAACAAAGCGCCGGAGCCAAGCTTTAATCCATTATCTCTCAAAGCTTTGTAGCACAAAGGTGTATCAAGTTTATCATCGGTAAAACATGCACCGGAGGAGCCGCCTAATTGCACAAATTTAAGCTTTTTGTCATTAGGAATTCCGCCGCCTAAATCATAAACCAATTCTCTAATAGGAGTACCGAAAGGTACTTCATATACTCCCTTATTTACAATATTACCCGATAAACAAACCAATTTAGTACCGCCGCTGCACTCCGTACCGTAGCTTGCATACTCATCTCCGCCATGCTCAACTATGTAGGGAATATTACTATAGGTCTCTACGTTTTGAAATATTGTAGGCTTTCTATAAAGGCCTTCTTGGCTCAGGTAGGGCGGTTTTTGTCTTGGTCTGCCTGATCTGCCTTCAATGGACTCAAGCAATGCTGTGTTTTCACCGCAAACATAGGCGCCTGCACCCCAAACCACATGAATATTAAAGCCGAAGTCAGAGCCCAAAATATTTTCACCAAGATAATTGGCTTCTACAGCGTTTTTAATGGTATTATTAAGCATTTCCTTTAGTCCGTAGTATTCGCCTCTGACATATATATAGCCTTCTTTTATACCAAAAATATAGGCGGCTATAGTCATTCCTTCCATCAAAAGCAAAGGATTTTGACTTAATATGAGTTTATCCTTATAGGTGCCGGGTTCTCCTTCATCGCCATTGCATACTACGTATTCAAAGGGAGTTTTTTTGATATAGCCTTGTTCCCACTTCTTACCCGTAGGGTAGCCTGCACCGCCGCGACCCATAAGCTTTGATTTTTTTACTTCTTCTATGATCTGAGCAGGGCCGATTTCCATCGCTTTTTTTAAGCCGGCATAACCGCCTGCACTAACATAATCTGAAACAGAGTCCGGTCTGATCTTTCCGCAATTTTTAGATATTAATTGGATTATTTTAGCCATATCTATTCCCCCCTATACTCTTTGATTATTTCTTCTATCTTTTCTTTTGTTAGATGTCCATATACCTCAGTCCCTATTTTTATAGCGGGGCTTATATCACAAGCACCAAAGCAGCTTGAGTGTTGCAAAGAAAAAATACCGTCCGTCGTGATTTCTCCTACTTTGATGCCTAATACATCTTCAAATAATTTTGTTAAATCATTTGCACCTTCAACATGACAGGGTGCACTGTTGCAAATTTCAATTATATATTTGCCTTTAGGTTCATGATTAAACATGGAATAAAATGTCGCTACTTCGTAAACTTTTGCCAATGGAAGCTCCAGTTGGTTTGATATTTCCTCCAAACATTCTTCGGGTAAATAATTATGTCCCGATACTTTTTGCAAATCAAGGAGTATTTGTATAAGGTTATCCTGCAATCTTCCGTACCTTTCAATGATTTCATTCAGTTGACTTAACAATCCTGTCTTGCCCATATTTTCATCCATCCCCTTTGTATTTTAAGTCTATTTTATTAAAACTGTCCCCGTTCTTTCGTATAAAAAACTGTTTTTATGCATTTGTTAGGGTTTTATTTTATTCATAATATCTATTTTATCTTAAAATTACGAAATATCAAACATTTTTTCGCAG
>CAYXUX010000233.1:0-1974 GCA_964468275.1 uncultured Clostridiaceae bacterium | reverse complement strand
TCAGGTATAAAAAATATTTGACTAAATTCATGAAATAATGTATATTCTATATTATAAATAAAAGTAATGATGGGAAGAGTAATTCGGAAAATTTGTCAAAGAGAGCCGATGTCTTGGTGAAAATCGGTACAACAATACGGATGAACATGGTCCCTGAACTGTGTAGGTGAGGCAAAAGCTTAGCCTATACCGGAAACCTCCGTTACAGGGGAAGGTGATGATGGTCACCTGTAGAGGCTTTTGTTGTGAGGCAAGAGTAAATTAGGGTGGTAACACGGCAACTCCTGTCCCTTTGGGATTGGGGTTTTTTTAATGCAAAATTAATTAAATATAGGAGGAAAGATTTATGAAAAATAAGACGTATTATATCACTACACCGATTTATTATCCCAGTGACAAGCTGCATATAGGGCATTCCTATTGCACTGTTGCGGCTGATACTGCATCAAGATTCAAAAGGCTTTTGGGCTATGATGTAATGTTTTTAACAGGAACGGACGAACACGGTCAGAAGATTCAAAGGATTGCCAAGGAAAATGGGAAAACTCCAAAAGAATATGTTGATAATATTGTCGTTGGAATAAAGGAACTGTGGAAAACCCTCAATATTGCAAATGATAAATTCATTAGAACTACCGATAAATATCATGTAGAAATAGTGCAAAAGATTTTTAAGCAGCTATACGAGCAAGGAGATATTTATAAAAGCGAATATGAAGGATGGTATTGTACTCCCTGTGAATCTTTTTGGACGGAGCATCAGCTAAAGGATGGGAAATGCCCGGACTGCGGCAGAGATGTTGAAGTGACAAAAGAGGAAAGCTACTTTTTCAAATTATCCAAATATGCGGATAGATTGATAAAATATATCGAAGATAATCCGCATTTTATACAGCCGGAATCCAGACAAAACGAAATGCTTAATAATTTTTTAAGACCGGGACTTGAAGACTTATGTGTTTCGAGAACTTCCTTTAATTGGGGTATTCCTGTAACATTTGATGAAGGCCACATAATATACGTATGGGTTGATGCATTATCCAATTATATTACCGCATTGGGGTATTCCACAGAAAATGATGAATTGTATAAAAGGTACTGGCCGGCAGACGTGCATTTGGTTGGAAAAGAAATAGTCAGATTTCATACCATCATATGGCCTATTATGTTAATGGCGCTTGGTTTACCGTTGCCGAAACAGGTTTTTGGCCACGGGTGGCTAATATTGGAAGGCGGTAAGATGTCAAAATCAAAGGGTAATGTTGTAGATCCCCTTGTATTGGTTGAAAAATACGGTGTGGATGCCATAAGATATTTCTTGCTTAGGGAGGTACCCTTTGGCTCCGATGGGCTGTATTCGGAAAGTGCCCTAGTCAATAGGCTTAACTCAGATTTGGCAAATGATTTAGGTAATCTGGTGTCTAGAACCGTTACCATGATAGAAAAATACTTTGACGGTATCATCCCTGCTTCTATAGAATGTGAAGACTTCCCTGATAAAGATATAATAAGGATTGCAAATGAACTGCCTACCAAAGTAGAAAAGCTTATGGATAATCTGCAGTTTTCAAATGCTCTGATAGAGATTTGGAAGTTGATAGGTCGCAGCAACAAATATATTGATGAAACAATGCCTTGGATATTGGCAAAGGATGAAAGCAAAAGGGAGAGACTTGGCACAGTACTTTATAATTTAGCCGAATCTCTTAGATTTGTATCTATTTTAATTGAAGCCTTTATGCCCAATACACCGGTGGAAATTTTTTCACAACTAGGCATAAAAGACGAAAATTTAAAATCATGGGATAGTTTAAATAGCTTCGGTGCCTTAACTCCGGGCATAAAAGTAAACAAAGGAGGAATTATATTCCCTAGAGTCGAATTCAATAAAGAAGCAGATGAAACAGAGAAGAAAAAGGAGGAAGCCAAGGTGGATGATAAGGATTACATCACTATTGAGGATTTCGATAAAAT
>CAYXUX010000232.1:0-1982 GCA_964468275.1 uncultured Clostridiaceae bacterium | reverse complement strand
AAACCCTAATTGTAAAAGTAAAATAGACCCCTTTAGAACCAAGAGTCTAAATTAGTCTTACAAATTGAGGAGTCTATTTTAATCTTACAAACTTTTTTACAGTTTTATATAGAAAAAAATAATTTTCATTAAACAATTTCAATTTAATTTTCGTTTACAATAACCGCTTTTAAAGCGTTTATGCCGCGAAAGCCTCTTGATATGGGGAAGCACCCTCTGATAAAATCTCGTAAGCGGAAATACATCTATAACATAATAAATCTATTTCCGCCCATTATAGGGTGTTCAGAGGGTGCAGGGGTCCCCGTGTCAAGAGGATCGTGGAATAAATGCGACTGCCTTTTCTCTTCTTTTAATCTAATTTTCAATTCAAATATAGTATGATATTTATATGCCCGGATGATAGCTGTAAGGAGGAGCTATTATGGCAAAACATTTAACCTATGATAATAGATTAGAAATTGAAAGATATCTTAAACTGGAATTTTCTTTTTCTACAATATCTAGAGAATTAAATAGGCATAAGACCACTATATCCAAAGAAGTAACTTTAAGATCAACTATTTCAAAGAAAGGGGGTTACGGACGTAGTCATAATGCATGCATTCATAGATATGATTGTGATTTAGTTAAGCTTTGTGATAAGAACAGTTGCAAGACAAGGAGCAAAAATAAATATAAATATTGTAGATTCTGCAGTTATTGTAATGATAATTGCAAATACTTCAAAGAAGAGGTTTGTGAAAAATTAAAATTTCCTCCCTATGTATGTAATAGCTGTGAAAAGAAAAACAGCTGCACTCTTACAAAATTCTATTACAATGCTAAGACAGCTCAAAAAGATTATGAAAATTTATTGATAGAATCAAGGACTGGTATTTTATATTCTCCTGAAGAGATTAAAAGAATAGATGATATTATTAAGCCTTTAATTGATAAAGGACATTCAATACATCATATTGTGGTTAACAATAGAGATAGTATTATGCTAAGTGAAAAAACTCTTTATAATTATATAGAGATAGGAGCTTTATCAATTAAAAACATTGATTTGCCAAAAAAGGTCAGGTATCGCTCAAGGAAAAGGATACAAAGGGGCTATAAGGTTGATAAAAAATGTTTAGAAGGTAGAAAATATGAAGATTATTTAGAGTTCTTAGATGAAAACAAAGATATAGCTATAGTCCAAATGGATACTGTAGAGGGTAGAAAAGGGGGAAAGGTTTTACTTACCATTCATTTTATTGATTCTTCTTTTATGCTTATGTTTCTCAGGGATGCTAATGATTCAAGGAGTGTTAAAGAATCTTTTAAAAGGATTTATGATGCTTTAGGACCAAAGGATTTTAAATGTTTATTCCCTCTTTTGTTAACTGACAACGGAAGTGAATTTTCTGATCCTAATAGTATTGAAAGAATTGGCGGAGAAAACAAGTTAACAAATGTATTTTATTGTTATCCTTATTCCGCTTTTTTAAAGCCTGAGATAGAGAATAATCATGATTTAATTCGAAGAGTCATTCCTAAAGGGAAAAGTATGGACAATCTTACTCAAGAAAAGGTTAATCTTTTAATGTCTCATGTGAATTCCTATGGAAGAAAAAAGCTGAATGACCTCCCACCATACGAGGCATTCAGCCAAAGGTATGGTTTTAAGTTAATCAACACATTAGGCATTAAACTTATACCCCCTAATGACATTATCTTAAAACCAAGACTTTTAGTTTAATTTAAAGCTATCATCCGGGCATAAATTTAATCCAAAACAGGGGTCTAATTTAGTCTTGCAAAAAAACTTTTCTATAGTAGACCTCTTAAAACTATACCCAAATTTCTCTTTTCATCTGTGATTATAACATAAAAATGAGCCTTTGATAGTCCATTTTTATAGTTTTAATCTATTCTAGTTTAAGTATTTTCAACTACTTTCAGTTTTATCTATTTTTTCTCCAAAAGGTCTATTTTAGTTTTACATTTGGCCA
>CAYXUX010000231.1:0-2003 GCA_964468275.1 uncultured Clostridiaceae bacterium | reverse complement strand
ATAGCGACGAAGGATCTTGACCATAAAGAAGTGACCCCAGTTTTTTAAGCATCGTAATTTGAAATATTATATAATATACACCGGCATGAAGAACGAACTTTATCGTATATGCTGAATACTGAGAAAGTTGCATATATTATATTATCGTATCGAATCAAATCATATATGCTTATATACCTTATTTTGAATGACAAATACTAAAAGCAATTACCTTAAATTATTTTTATAGAAAACTAATATAACTGTATATAAAAACCATAGCCTGCAAAAACTATTTATAATTTGCAATAAGGCTGTGGTTTTTATGTTCAAGAATATGGTTAAATGTGTCCATATTTACAAAAACTCTTATATTTTAATCGCTATATTTATTATAACATTATATGAATTTATCGTTGATGTACCCGCTTTTAAAAAAGAAGGACTCAGCAAGGATATGAAAGTTACGGTCATTTTATGCAGTGGGCTCTTGGTATTTACTATTTCAATTTTGATACTATTCAGAGTATGCTAAACAATTCAAGATAGTAGAGTTGACGATTCTGTCAGCTCATAATAAATAGAGAGCTTTATAATTCTATAAAAAGGGGCAAATCTGATGGGCTTTTTCAAAAAGAAAGAGAAAGATACGAAAAAACAGGATAAGGAACAATACAAAAACAAACAGCAAGGTACCAATGAGAAAAAAGATAAAGAAAAAATAGCCTGCAAATTATCTTTAGATGAAAATATGGCCATAATAAAAAGGATTTTAAAAGACTGCGGAGATGTTATATATAAAGATTTTGCCATAGGTAAAAACCAAAATCTTGCATTTACTATTATATATATAGACGGAATGTCTGATAATGAAATTCTTCTTAACGGTATTCTAAGGCCTTTAATGCTTCATTCAAGGGAGATTCCTCCCGAGGTGCCGAAATCCGGCGGAAAGCTTTATGATTTGATAAGGTATGGCACTATAATTGCATCTGAAATGGATGAAACCACAGATATAAATGAAGCTATATTAGCAATATTGATAGGTGACACGGCACTTTTTATAGACGGCATTGACAAAATAATAATAATAGGCACAAAAGGATGGCCTTCCAGGACTGTCGAGGAACCTTCTACGGAGACGGTAATACGCGGACCCAGAGACGGATTTGTGGAAACAATAAGGATGAATACTGCTCTGGTAAGGAGAAGAATCAGGGATCCGAAATTAAAACTTAAACAAATGCAAATCGGGAGACGCAGCCAAACGGATATAGGCATATTTTATATTGAAGATATAGCAAAACAAGAACTTTTGGACGAGGTGATAAGAAGAATAAAAACCATTGATATAGATGCTGTTCTTGATAGCGGTTATATAGAACAGCTTATAGAAGATAATCCATACTCTCCTTTTCCCCAAATAATTGCAACGGAAAGACCTGATGAAGTGGCAGGGGAATTATATGAGGGAAGGGTTATAATACTGGTAGACAATTCTCCTTTTGCTTTGATAATTCCTACAACGTTAAACAGTCTTTATCAATCTCCGGAGGATTATTATGATAGATGGATAATCGCTTCGATACTTAGGCTTATACGTATCTTCGCAAGCTTTTTAGCTTTAATTTTACCTTCTTTATATGTGGTCTTTACTTCCTTTCATACGGGAATACTCCCTACCAAACTGGTATTATCCATAGCAGCCTCAAGAGAGGGTGTACCTTTTCCCGCCGTTATAGAAGCATTTATTATGGAATTTACCTTGGAGCTTCTAAGAGAGGCAGGTCTGAGACTGCCTGCTGCAATCGGAAATACAATAGGAATTGTGGGTGGTTTAATCATAGGTGAAGCGGCGGTAAGGGCAGGCATAGTAAGCCCCATAATGGTTATAATCGTAGCAGTGACAGCCATAGCTTCTTTTGCAAATCCCAGTTATAATTTGTCAGTCGGTTTTAGGCTTCTTCGATTTGCCCTTATTGCAGCTTCAGGGATGCTCGGTCTTTACGGACTTATGTTGGGCT
>CAYXUX010000230.1:0-2019 GCA_964468275.1 uncultured Clostridiaceae bacterium | reverse complement strand
CTTGATTAGGATTTTTCATAAAAAAATTTAGTATTTTGTATTCTAAAGGAGTGGTCTTTATCGGTTCTCCGTCAACGATGACTTCTTTACTTTTATCATTTATCTCTATTCCGCCAATCCTTATTATGCTTTCTTCATTTACGGAACTAGAGTTATAGCTTGTATATCTTCGAAGGCAGGAATTCACCCTAGCCAGGAGTTCCAAAGGATTAAAGGGTTTAGTTATATAATCGTCCGCCCCCATATTAAGTCCAAGTATTTTATCCATGTCTTCCGATTTTGCACTTAAAAAAATTATCGGTATATTACTGATTTCTCTAATTTTTATTGTCGCCTCTGTGCCATCCATTTTTGGCATCATAATATCCATAAGGATTAGGTGAATATCTTCTTTCTCAAAGATTTCTATAGCCTCAATACCGTTATAGGCTTTATAAACATTATAATTTTGATTTTTTAAATATATTTCTATGGCTGCTGCTATATCTTTTTCGTCTTCGACAACGAGAATGTTATACATATTGGAACCACTCCTTAATATCTGAGATATCTCTATAGTAATAATAACATAGAGTTTTTAAGATTCTACTATCATAATTATTAAGAATTTATTAAAAATAATGTAAATAGGATTATTGTTCATGCTTTGAGTATATTTATTATTGTAGTTTATTAATATCTGATTAAGATGGTATTGCGGAAAGGCTTTGGATCTATTAGTGTCATTACGTCTGAACTGTAATACAAATAGGTTTTTTTGTGATAGAATTAATTTAGGATAGGAGGTGAAGATGTGGTGAGTATGAGTTTTATGTTAATAATAGGGTTGTTAGCCTTATCAGGTATAGTAGCATTAGTATTTGGATTTATATTAAATAAAAGAAGTTAAGAAAGTTCCGTTGATGCTTAATGATGTAATAAAAAATACCTCCAAGTAGATAATCTAGTTTTAATTAGACTGTCTATCTTGGAAGTATCACATAACATTATTCTAACCTTTTTATTCGACACTACTATCCGATTCTGCGTTAATATCCTTTTCGCTATTTAAAATTTTCATAAATTCTTCACCGCTTATGGTTTCCTTTTCAAGCAAATAAGTGGCTGCCTCATGAAGTTTATCTATATTTTCTTTTAAGATATCTGTTGCTCTTTCGTAAGCACTCTTAATAATAGATTTCACTTCTTCATCCACTCTGGCAGCGGTTTCTGAAGAACAAGTAGCAGATGCATCTTCGCTGAGATATGGATTGGCAACAGTTTCCAAGGCCATCATACCAAAGTTTTTACTCATACCTAGGCGGGTTACCATTGCCCGGGCAATCTTTGTTGCTTGCTCAATATCATTGGCGGCTCCCGATGTTCCCGTATTAAAAATCAACTCTTCCGCTGCTCTGCCGCCGGTATAGGTAGTAATCTTATTAAAAGCTTCCTCTTTAGACATAAGAAAGCTTTCCTCTTCCGCAATCTGCATAGTGTAACCCAAAGCCCCGGACGTGCGAGGTATAATGGTAATTTTGTGTACGGGAGCAGAGTCGCTTTGTTTTGCTGCTACAATAGCGTGACCTATCTCATGATATGCAATGATCTTTTTCTCTTTAGGGGAGATTACTGCACCTTTACGCTTATAACCTGCAACAACTACTTCAATAGCCTCTTCCAAATCGTTTTGATTTACTTCATTGCGTCCGCATTTTACAGCTCTTAAGGCGCCTTCGTTAATAATATTTGCAAGCTCGGCACCGGATGCACCGGATGTTGCCCTCGCCAGTGCATTAAAATCTACGTCATCCATAACCTTAATTTTTTTCGCATGGACTTTTAATATGGATTCACGGCCTTTTAAATCAGGAAGTTCTACAGGGATACGCCTATCAAATCGTCCCGGTCTTAGAAGTGCCTTATCTAGAGAATCAGGTCGGTTCGTTGCGGCTAAAATAACAACACCTTTTTCACCGCTAAACCCGTCCATCTCCGTTAAAAGCTGATTTAATGTTTGCTCTCTTTCATCATTTCCGC
>CAYXUX010000229.1:0-2030 GCA_964468275.1 uncultured Clostridiaceae bacterium | reverse complement strand
TTTGTTCTCTTGCTTGCAGTACTGTCATTATCTTTCCCCCCTTCCCTTCCAGTTCTCTTATCTTATTTAATATGTCTTCTTCCGTTATATCCTTATTTGTTGCTGAATAATAGATTAGTATTATCTCTAGCATTCTATAAAGTTCTTCTGTTATATCTTCTCCGGTTTCCTCTATGGATATTAATAGGTATTCTAATAGTTTGTCTTTATCATCAAATATATATTTAAAGGATCGGATTACCATTCGTGTCAGTGGATTATATTCTTTTATTTCTTGTTCATCTTGTTTCCTTATATCAATAAAGTCATGCTTTAATACCGGAAGTCTTTCTTTTAGGTATTTTGGCAGTTTATTATATTCCGGTATCAATTCTCTTGTATCTTTTTTATAGTGCCATTGTCCTTTATTTATATAATACATTATTCTTTGAATCTATAAAAGATATCTATTTGTGTTACCATAGAATTAGTCCACTGGGCATGCCCACCCTATTAATTGAAAAGCAGGCCATCATAAAATATAATACCTCTTAAGAAAATACAAAAGAATCGTTCGAGACCACTGAAAAAGTCACTTTATTGTCATCCTAAGCGTTAGCAAAGGATGTTAATGCGTTGGGAAAACAGGATTCTGTACTGCGTCCTAATGGCATTTTTTAGATAAAACAAAATACGGTTTGCTTATTTATCTTACACAGTCTGCCGTCACCTTTTGCGGGGTCTAGCACTTAGAAATGATGAATCTGTAGATATTCAGTAAAAGTTAATGTTGGCAACATTCTTTTTTTCGCTATCATATTCTTCCATATCTGATTTCCAACTATCTCATTAATATACCCCTTATTCAAAGCTGCCAATAGAATATCTCCTGTGGTTATATGCTTTAGCCTATACTTATTTATATATTTAGATATATCCTTTAGATTGTTAGAAGCAATAATTCCATCATAGACTTTGGCTAAAGCTATAGCGGCCGCTTCCCCCTTACCAATTATCAGCCCCTGCTTTGGTGGTGAGATTGCCAATTCATAGTATAAGCTGTATTCTTCTGTATTTATTAATATTTCTTTTGTAGAAATATCTCCGTTCAAACATAAATTATTAACTTTCTTCTTTATATGAGGAATACTTGGATTAGATAATTCATTAAATACTTGCTTGGGCAATATAATTCTGCCTAGGTAAAGTTTTAATAAAAGGTTCTCTGCCTTTACCCATAAAAATGAAGATATACAATCTGTATCAAAAAACAATTTATCAGTCATACAGCTCTTCCTCTTTTGCATCTAACCCATAAACAATATCGCTTCTAAACCCGTTAAGCAGCAATTCTTCATACTTGCCCTGTGAAATAATTTCCGAATCTTTTAGTCTCTCGGCTAATTTAATATACCTACCAAAAGTAGCGTACTGCCTGTTTTCTGGTGTGGGAGTATATAATTTATCATCATAGCCAAGTCGTCTAGCCGAAGCGATTATACCTGATTTCATAGTTTCTACATTCTCACGAGTCAAATATCCGTCGTTTACTAATCGCCAAAGTATAGCTTGCCTGCTCATACCGTAATACTGCTCTAGTCTTATGACATCATTTATCCCAAGCTGATATTTTCCTTTCTCTAACTTATTTTTTATAAAATAAGCTAGTGCCTCATAGGGTGCTAAAAAATAAGATGCAAACATATCTGCCTCTTTTTCACGGGAATCCTTGTTAATTTCAAAGTCTGTAGAACAAATAATGCTTTTAAAGTCTTCATGAAAAAATAAATGATAAAGTTCGTGGGCTACTGTAAAACGCTGTCTCCCATAAGTTGAATTGGAATTAATCCCGATTATTTTATTTCTCCCATCTCTAATACAAATCCCACTTACCCGGCTGCTCATTGGATAAAATACGATGGTTAAATCTTTGTTGCTATGAATTAAAGAGAATATATCTATTGGAGAGTTAGCATCTTCACCGAAATCTTTTCTTAAATTAATAGCTTCACTATTCAGTTCAATTTTCTCTTTCATAGCTTATTCCTCCT
>CAYXUX010000228.1:0-2034 GCA_964468275.1 uncultured Clostridiaceae bacterium | reverse complement strand
TTTGCTTATTACCTATTATCTGTTGCACCTTAAACCCGACTTTATTATAATGGTACCTGACTTTGGTATCCGACATCTAAAAATGGTGATAACAAATAAAAAGTTGTTGCGAAAAAAGCAACAACTTTTTAAATGATAATCAAAACTTGAAATTTAAAATCGAATTAATCTGCCTATCAGATAAAAAGTAATTAGTAAGAGGAAGAGAAAGTAGCTTCTCCAAATCATTTATGAAACTTGTGCTAGTCGCTGTATTAATATACTTAGTTTCAGCTTTAGTAACCTTAAAACCTTTTATAAACTTAAATATCTCACTGGAAGAATGACGATTATCTAAAACCTTAAACTGAAAAATTCTTTCTAAAAGAACAGTTAAATAACAAATTAAAAAATGCCCTTTTATTGTCTCTTCCTTCTGTAAAAACGCCGGTCTTGCATCTAAATCCGATTTCATAATTTTAAAAGATTCTTCTATTCTCCATAAATTACGATAAGTATTATACATATCAATATCCGACATATCTACCTCTGAAGTAACTAGGAGATTATACCCGGCAAGCCTTAAATCCTTATCAATAGCCTCTTGATTTATACTTACATTAGCTTTTTTACCATCCTTATCAGTAAAATTAACATACTTACCAGACTCTCCATATTCTATCTTTTTAGCATTGGAAACAGTAAGAGCTTTTGCTTTCTCAACCATACGATTAATTTCATACCTTTTCTTTGATGCTAAAGTAGGATTAAACGTAACAAGTCTTTTTTCCTTTAACTTTACTGTCACAGTTTTACCTTCATGCTCTATCTTATAGGGAAATTTATCAACACAAGACTTATAATAATAAATGACTTTATTATCAGACCCTTTTACCTCTTTGTAACCATCCTCTAAAAGAACCCATTCTTTCTCTATTTCAGGAAGTGTTTTTACTGATTTAGAAAATAAATAACCATCCCCGTTTTTCTTAGATAAAGCAATATTCTTCGCACAATTAAGACCTTTATCAGCAACATGGATAGTTTTACCTATAATATTATTTTGAGATTTTAAACGATTTATAACATCTCTTAGAATAGGTTTTTCCGACTCATTACCCGGATACATTTTCATAGCAATAGGGATTTGATTATGATCCAATAATAATCCTAAACCGACAATAGGTTCTTTCCTATTTTCTTTACTGGGACCTTTTCTTCTAAAATCATCCTCCCTATCAATTTCAAAATAGAAATTTGTACAATCAAAATAAGACTTAGAAAAATCTAAACCATAAACCTTCTTTGTCTGTACAGTAAATATTTCTATAAACTTTTCATAATCATTACCGATAAAAGCTAAACCATCTAATAGCTGATCATAAGAAAAATTAATAGAATCATAAAGCTCAGGTAAAACTTCATGGAAAGTTCTATGTTTACTACAAGGGTTAACAGACCTGGCATAAATAAGAGAAGATAATAATCCATAAAGATCATACTGAAAATAATTTGTAAGTTTGAAATAGTCAACATACTTTTTAATACTTAACTTCTCTAATATAGCTTTTAAAGGAAAATAACCTAAGTATAAATTAGGAGACTTATCGGATATTTTTCTTACCCCTTCTTTGTCCCGTTCTCTATTTAAATCATCAACATCCTTTTGAAAATGAGAGATGGGATCCAAAATCCCTTTTTCCTTCCAAGATTCCACAGAACCTAAAGACTTATATGTTCTATGAGCAGTACCTTTTTTATCCGGATGATAAAAACTTTCGACAATAGAAATATAAGTCCGTCCTTTAAGGTTTGCTTTTTTCAAGAAATATGCCATAAATCCACCTCCGCTCAATATCACCATTATCACCATTATAATATCATTTAAAAAATATATTTGCAAGCTTTTTTTAATAAAAAAATGCCCTATTATGAGCATTTACCAAAGTTTTTTATTATTTTTACTACCAAGCCTTATGGTGATAACTGCGAAAGACGGGGTTACTTATGTAATTAACTATATAGCATTATTTTTATTTTGTCAATAGTCTTTTG
>CAYXUX010000227.1:0-2047 GCA_964468275.1 uncultured Clostridiaceae bacterium | reverse complement strand
GCACGAGCAACCACCTCCCACCACAATCTACATCTTACCATCAAGCCACTTTTTAAATATATTCCGCATTCTTTTGGATGGAATATAGATTGAAATAGGCTTATTATCCCTAATAGCAGACCTGAAGACCCACTGCACGAGATAGCCAAGAGAATATCTTTCTTCATCAATAGTAACTCCCATTATTTTATAAAATAGTTTCTCCTTTGGGTTTGGACGTTTATCAATCATATACATCAGGCATGTCTTATCTTTATATTTGTTTGTCGCTTTCGAAGTATGCTCTAAGAAACCCTTTTTGTATCCGTCCCTTTCAATAATCTTTTGATATGTATTAAAGACAGTCCACATGGTTAAATTTGATTTCCCTTTTAAATAGTTCTGTTTGTAGTTATGCATATTATTTATTATTATCTGCATCTTTTCTTTATCGGTAGAATGTTTCTTCCACCAACCTGAAGACAATGGTATAAGTTTATCTTTCGCTTCTTTATCCTTTTCTCCGATTGCATTTAGAGGTTTAGAACCCTTAACATCTTCATGTATTTTTATCAAGCCTTTATATTTTGTTCCAGAGCGAGGCGGCTCTCCTTCAATCAATTCAAAGTTTTTGTCTTCGAATTTTTCATTTCCTGTAGTCTCTTTAACATAATGAAACTTAACATCAAACTTATGTGCCAGCAAGTAAGCATACATTATCTGGTCTTTAAATAAATATGTCATCACCCAAACTTCTTTAAAAGCCTTTAAGATATCAGGACTGAACTGCCTAATTAAACAAATGTTTTCGTTTTTGCACTTAAAACTATACACTTCTGCTTTATTAATAGCGTTCATTAGGTTCTTTACCTGAGAGTAGCCACCATGATACTCATTTATACCTTTATTTACAATGCCAAAGTCTTCAACAGGAAGTACTATTCTTTCTAATACTTCAAGGTCTACTATATCGTTATGATTTATTTTTATATCCTCTGAAACATCAAGCATTTCATCCAGAACAAGTGTGTAACCATGTTTCTTTATCTCATTCAAAAACTCATTGCCGCTGATAGTAAATAGTGCATGTGTAGTGCTTATATTCAAACCTTGCTTCAACAGTTCTAAACAGCCTCGTGTTTTACCTCCCTTTTCAAAATCATGAGGTTGGAAAAAGCCCAATTTATCAGCAACCCTCTCTACTTCTTTAATAAATGGGGTAATATAGAAATACTTCTTACCCTTCTGAGTCAGTAATTTTGTCATTGCGTACGTAGTCTTACCACTTCCACAGGGGCTGTCGATGATATTAACAGTGTACTTCGCACCTTCTTCATTGTTCTGTGTTTCATTCATGCTCTGATTCAATTTGTCAGTCATAAATGTATTCCTCCCTTTAATAATAATATTATATTTTTAGCCCTTATTTACTTGCTTGTATCGGCTATAGAAGCGAGTTTTATGATGATACAGGCACAGCTATCTTGCCATCATATTCTATCAAACTTCTATCTGCCTAATGTTTATTACTTTACGCAATAATTTGATAAAATCAAAAAAAAGCATATTCTTCATAAATGTCGCTCTGGTATCAAATAGCATAATACAAAAGCATAAAATATTGTCAAGAAAAATTTGTGAAACATTGAAAAAAAAAAGGTTTTATTAGTTAAAAATCCTAAACACCTTGTTCGTAGAATTCATAAAGCATTGTTACCATGTATGTTGTCTAACAGTGAAAACTGTGTCTCCCTTATATATAGGAAGGAATGTTGAACTGTTTCTTTCAAACTGATATTTGTTGGAAGGTTTAACTGCTGCACGACAAAAAAATCCTTGCAGGATTTTATTTGTCCTCACCTTTTGGCTTGAAGAATGGCTTTTTTCTTGCTCAGTAGCTTGTCTGCTTATTTTTTTTGACTGTTTGCTTTTGTCGACTGTTTTTGTTGGCTGGCTATCATATGATACAATATGATGCAGATATATTTATTGACAGGTTACCATACAACCCCACTCAAGCCAAACAAGGCGTAGCGACCCGCCAGAGGGAGCGTAGCCCGTTACTTAG
>CAYXUX010000226.1:0-2054 GCA_964468275.1 uncultured Clostridiaceae bacterium | reverse complement strand
GATTTGGCGGGAATAATGGCAGCGATTATTATATGCAGAATGTTGTTTGTGTGACAACTATCTTACTTATTAATATTCTCCCAATAATCTTTTGCATTGTCATATATTTCGTTTACTGTCGTATTTTTAAAAACTTTATCACTTAATTTCAAATAATTCTCTTTGCTAACTCTTTCAGAATGTTGTATAAAGCGAAGGAATCCAGAATAGCCCAGTTCTTTTATTAATACTTTGGAACCTTTTCCAATAATTTCTCTATTGGTATAATAGTATTTTTCATCCAATAACATCTATATCAATCTCCTCTCTAAGAAAATCTATAGGATTATATAGTTTTATACCTTTAATAAGGTTTTCTAAGTCTTCTTTACTATTTTTTATTATTTTTACCGCTTTGTCCATATCACAAAAAACTCCTACAGCATTTATAGGGTTGGCAATGATTTATTATGGTATAATTATAAGCATATTATAAACATATGCGATGCACGGAGGAAACTTTATGTATGTAGATATATTAATAAAAAATGGAATATGCATGACCATGGAAGGCAAAGAGATAGTAAATTGGATTACAATTAAACAAGACAAAATAGTTGCGATAGGTAAAGGCAGCAGTTATGAATCTTTAATAGGAAAAGATACAATTGTTATTGATGCCCACGGTAACAGTGTATTACCGGGATTTATAGACAGCCACTTCCATGTAGTGCAGACTGCACTTAATTCTATAAGTCTGGATTTAAGCAAAGCAAAAGATCATAAGGAACTGGGAGAAAGCCTCAAAAGCATTACAAATTCATTTCCGGGAAGTTATGTACGCGGAATACGGATATCTGAAGACCAATTTAAAGAAAAAAGATTTCCTGATAGGACTCTTTTGGACAAGTATTGCAGCGATATTCCTGTGGTGTTAAATTCTGCGGAGTATCAAGTAAGCATATTGAATACTTATGCAATGTTGTACTTTAAGATACCTTTCACAGCCGAGGGGATAGAATTGGATAATAATCAAATGCCTACGGGTATTTTTAGAAAACAAGCCAACGCTATTTTGCGGACAAACATTTTAAAGAACGTGCCGGATACCGTGAGAAAAGATGCGGTTACAGGGATTATGGGAACATTGCTTAAGAATGGTATAACTACAGTTAACGCTATGGAAGGCGGCTTCATGTATAGTGATAAGGATGCGAATTTTTTATATGAACACGGCAAGGATTTCCCGGTAGATTTGGAACTTTTCTATCAAAGCATGGATATTGAGAAAATAAAAGAAATGGGGCTAAAACGAATCGGCGGATGTCTTTATATTGACGGTACATTTGGTGCAAGGACAGCGGCGTTGTCTTTTCAATATGCGGATTGCCCCGGTACTATGGGCAGTTTACTTTTAACACAGCAGGAAATAAATGATTTTGTTTTAAATTGTTATAAAAACAGTCTCCAATTAGCCTTATACACAATCGGGGATAGAGCTATTGAAATGGCTTTAAAAGCCCATGAAAATGCCTATTATCAAACCGGGATTATGGGTTTGCGCCACAGATTGGAACATGTAGAACTAGCAAATGTAAAACAAATAAAAAGGGCTAAAGATTTAGGCATACTTTTTTCTATGCAACCGACATATGAAACGTACTGGGGCGGCCCCGGAAAGATGTATGAACAAAGATTGGGAGATAGATATACCCTTACAAATCCATTTAGAGAAATAATAGACGAGGGTGTAATAATATGCGGAGGTACAGACAGTGACGTTACTGAACCAAGCCCCCTTTTAGGCATATATTCTGCAGTAAACCATCCCGTTAAAAAGCATAGAGTTGATATATGGGAAGCCATAAGAATGTTTACCTATAATGGGTCCTATGGAATATTTGAAGAGTATAAAAAGGGTTCTTTAAAAGAAGGCAAATTAGCAGATATAGTAATTTTGGATGACGATATTCTCACAGTCTCTAAAGATCAAATAAGAAATATAAAAGTCAATGTTACAATAAAGTCCGGTGAAATACTTTATTGTAATCTTTAATAGAGATTGAGGTATAATG
>CAYXUX010000225.1:0-2075 GCA_964468275.1 uncultured Clostridiaceae bacterium | reverse complement strand
TGATTTTATAAAAGATATCTGTTTGTGTTACCTTAAAGTTTTAAGATGTTTGTATGGTGTAAAATATAAATACAACAAAATGCAATAAAAAAATACAAACGGAAACTTGAAAAGTTATTGCCAACATCCCAAAATCAAACTACACTTTAATTAAAAGGTTAAAGGGGTAAAGAAAGGAATGTTAACAATGACCTAGGGAAAGCATTCTGTAAATGATACAATAGAAATGTACAATTAGTGGAAGTAAGGAATAACCTTGCAGACAAAAACAACTTGAGCCTAAGAACTGGGATATTAAAGAATGATGAGAAAGTTCGATTTTAAAGTATTGGGGGAGAAAGATATAATGAACTATAATGATTTCATGAAGGCAGTTGGAGAAAAACTATCTGCTATGTCTGAAAAAGAGAAAACCAAATGGATATACAATAAAGCACGAGTATCAGAAACAAATGAAAGAAGCAAGTTCTTGAATTCTCTAAATGGCAAAGCAGATTATGAGCCGATTATTTATGAAAAAGATAAAATAGAACAATGGTTTAAAAAAATAGAGGAAGAAGAAATCTATTTTGAATGTAGTAGCTATGAAGAATATGGAGAAAGTTATTGGGATAGGGATTTTGTGTATGACTATTACGATCCATTTGAAATAATAGAAGGTCTCCGTGATACATTTCTAATAGCAGAAAGTCTACTATTTCAAAAACAGTATAAAGAATCTCAAAAACTAAATAGCCGTATTCTCAATATGTCTTTTATTGTATCAGACAGAGATGGCGGTGATTGGAATGAATTTAGCTTTGAAGAAGTTATAGATGAAATATGGACAAACTTTAATATTGAGAGAATAATCTTATATCTTATGTATGCAACATATCAAATCACAAAGGGAAAAGACAGGTCTCAGTCTTTATATGGATATCTTAGATGGAACAAAGAAAAGAATATAAAAATTGAAGATATATTTCGTATAGGACCGGAAGAACTAAAAGATATAGACACCTTCATGGGTGAATGGGTATCGTTTCTTATAGATACAGATGGTGACAGGGCGGCAGAATTGTTGCTGGAAGCCTGCTTATACAGGGGTATGGATTATTTATGCGAAATTGCAAGAACAGAGTATATGAGACATCCGGTTTTATTTAAATATGCCTGTCAGGAATTGTTAAATAAAAATATTTACACTGAATGTGAAAAATTAGGGTTAGAGGCTATTAAAGCATTGCCTAAGAATTTAATGATCCGAGGAGAGATTGCAGATTTAACTGCAAAAGCCGCAATAAATTCCGGTCATTATGATATAGTTAATGGATGTTATGAGGTTGCATTTTATTCTAAATCAACATTAAATAACTATTTTAGATTATTTGAATTACCTAACTATGAAACTATAACAAAGGAGTCAGCAAAGCATGCGGAAAAACTGCCGGAAAATGATGCATATGAGTTTAATAATGGTAATGAACAAATGATGGTTAATACACTTTCTAGGAATCATAAAGATATTATAAGATTTTTTAACGGTGAATTTGACTATATTTACAATATTTGCATTAAAGAAAAATACTCACTAGGATGGACTACAGGGTTTAAAGGCATAGTAATACCGCTTTTCATCTTATTATTAAATAAAGATAAGAAATTTACAAAAGCTATAAAGAAACTTGTAGGAGAGATTATTTACAGATTAGAATTTGTAGGAGAAGATAGAGATTTCCTTAATTTGTTTTCAAAATGGAGGGAAAAACAGGTTTTAGCAGGGGAACAATATGAAAAATATATGTATTGGTTAAAAGATGAAATAGATAAAAGAGCAGAAGGAGTTGTAGGTGGTGGCTATAGAAACAGCTACTATAAAGCAGCAATACTTATAACATCCTTAGGAGAAGCATTAGAATCTAATGGAATAATTGGCGGAAGAGCAAAGATTATTGAACATTACAGAAAGTTATATTCGAGGAAGAGAGCTTTTAAAGGAGAATTTGAATTATTAAATGAGTAACTCAACGCCATTTTATTTATGCATAGAACATCACTGGGAGAGATAGAGCAATAAATTAATATTGACAAAT
>CAYXUX010000224.1:0-2124 GCA_964468275.1 uncultured Clostridiaceae bacterium | reverse complement strand
TATATAAAATAACGGGAAGCTTGATTGAATCTGATAGAAAATATAAAGATATATTTGTAAATACGATAATAGTTTCTACTTTTCTATTATCCGTCACAGGTATACTCCATATAATGGGGGGCATAGAGTTACAGGGTGTGATAGTAGGCAAAAGATTTTTTGGTCTTTATCAGTATCCCAATACGACAGCTTCCGTGCTTGGAACAGGCATAATACTAACTGTCAATATGCTTATAGACACTGATAATTTGAAACTTAAAGGATTATATCAAGCTGTATTGACTGCACTTATATCCGCCTTCATATTCACACTTTCAAGGGGTGCGTATCTGGTATTAGCAGGAGTAATGGTAATTAACTTTTTGCTTATTAATTCGCGCTCTAAATTGAAATACATGTTGAGTATTTTAGTTTCTTTCTTATCAAGTTCCATGCTTATATATAAATATTATACATTGGCGGAAGAAGAAATAAAGGCTATCGGTAATCACTATTTTATCAGTATTTTTATTTCCGCTATTATAATTTATACAGTATTTGCATTTAAAGATAGGATTAAAATTAAAATTTCCGATAAAAGCATAAATATTGCTTTAATATCTATTTTAATCGTATTTGCCGTAATTTTTGGCACACTTTTTTCAATAAAGGAACCCATAGAATACAGTATTGAACACGGAGCAGGTGAAGAAGTATCTTGGAAGAATAAACCTATTGATATAAAAGAGATAGAGCAGGATTCCGATTATACTGTCGAGTTTAATGTTAAATCAACAATAGAAAGCGATCGTAGTTACGGCATTATTATAAGGAGTTATAATGAAATAAATGAACATGAAGAGTTATTAAACATATTTGAACCTGTAGGAACTGAATTTACATATAAAAGCTTTAATTTCTCCACATTGGAGGATACGGATTGGGTGCGCATTTTAATATACAATTACGAGACAGACAGCGAAACCATATATAGAGATGTAATAATAAAGGATGCAGTCGGACTTGTTGTGCAAAAGATGGATAAATTAAAGTACATTCCGGAGGCAATAGCAAGCAGGTTAAAAGATATAAGTTTTGAAACAAGTAGTTCCTCGTTACGTATACTTTTTGCAAAAGACGGTTTAAAGATTATAAAGGATTATATCATAACAGGGGCCGGCGGGGGTGCATGGAAGAACCTATATCGTCAATATCAAACCCAACCCTATAATACTACTGAGACTCATAATTTTTATGTGCAATATGCAACAGAAGTTGGTATAATAGGATTGATAGCCCTTGTGGGAGTAATAGGCTTGTTATTACAAGGCACTGTAAAGAGTATTAAAGATAAATCCAATTATCTACATATTTATTTAGCGGCTATTTTATTGCTTATACACTCGACTATTGATTTCAACTTATCATTAGTAGCAGTAGGATACATTTTATGGATGCTTATTGGTATTACAAATAGTCATGATAGCATAAAAGCCATAGACAAAACTTATTTAAGATATTCTAAATATGGGGTACTTGTACTTTCAATTGTTATTGTCTTTTTTTCAACCTCAATATATTACGGTATGAAACTTGGTGGGCAAGCCGTAGAGAATGCAACTAACAATAAAGATATTGAGAAAGCTATAGAACTATTTCAAAAAGCATCCAAATATGATAAATATAACACAGTATATAGGTATGACCTCGCCCAGATTTTAAACAATCAATTAAGAAAGACAAAGGATAAAAAATATTACGATTCTTTTATGGAGAGTACAGCTATTATAAAGAAATATGAGCCATATAATCACGATCATACACCCATCATATGTAGTATGTTCTTGGCTATCGGTGAGTTTGAAAAAGCTATTGATTTGACTGAAGAGAGAATACAGCACCAACCTATGGTACTGGCGCCCTATATAATGAAAATAGATGTAAATTATCAAATTGCCAAGTATTATCTAGAAAAAGAAGAGATAGAAGAATCAGTACCTTATTTGGAAAAAGCATTGGAGGCAGTGAAGCAACTAGAGGAGATAAATGAAAAAATCGATGAACCTATGAAATTTAAAGGTGATTATCCTAAGAAAATTGAGGCAATAGAAACAACACTGGAAATGATAAAAGAGGATTTTGATT
>CAYXUX010000223.1:0-2127 GCA_964468275.1 uncultured Clostridiaceae bacterium | reverse complement strand
TGCCGGGGTCGCTTCTTTGGGGTCAAGATCCTTCGGCTGAAGCCTCAGGATGACAGCGTAGGGATGTTCGGAATGACAGTATGGGGGATGTTCCGCCATCGTTAATTATCGTCCTACTATCCCTAATCTATTTACTACAATGTCCAGCATTTCGTCCATTACGTTGACCATTCGTGCAGAGGCATTGTAGGAGTGCTCGAATCTTATGAGGTTGCTCATCTCTTCGTCTATGGATACGTCCATGATGGCACTCTTTTTAACATTTAACTCTTTTATCATGGATATTTGGGCATCGGCCGTGATTGCCGCTTCTATACCTATTCTGCCCAGCTCCATAATAAGATTCCTATAATATTCGTCAAAATCATACCTGCCGGCACTTTCGTTATATTCTTCCTGATCAAAAATATTTCTATTTCTAAGCTCCACAATAGCCAAAGCTATCCTATTATCTTCATTATTATAAGGGGGCAAGTCCACTGCCGCCGCTATATTATCGTAATCATTAAGTTCCGGATTAAACGCGATACTGCCTATGTCAATATCGTTACTGCTCGGATCACCTTTGTTTATAAAAAAGTTCCTTTGAATCTCGTCTTTGATACCGTAACCGGAGCTGTGGATCCTGTTTACCTCATTAGCAAGGCCCTTTACCATTTCGTCCAATCTGGCTCGAAAGCCGTCCACTAATTCATCCCTAGTATCAAAAAGGGCTTTCATCCTGCCATGCTGCATCGCCACCAGGCTTTTATCGCTTTTCCATCTAAGCGCTACAAAGCCGTTTTTATCCGAATCCGGTACTGCTTCCAATTCTTCATAATTATTTAAATCCACTACTGCTCTGCCTTCCATTAAAACGCTGACAGACTTACCGTAAACGACTTGCACATCCGCCAAGGCGGATAATTCATCTATGAGAAAATTTCTCTCATCTCTAAAATCATTAGCCATGGCACCGCTGACTTCTACTTTCATTATCATATCGTTGAGTTCCGCAACTCTCTTAGTGATATTATTTATCCTTTGGACAGTATCTTTTATTTCATTATCCTTGTTTTTTCTAAAATTTTTTAAAAGTTGATCCGCATGCTGTAAAGATTCCACTAAAGCTATAGCACTTTCTTTGACTAAAGCCCTGGAAGTAAGTCTGCCTGTTGGTTTGGATAATTGTTCCCAAGAATTCCAAAATTTCTCCATGGCTGATTGTATTCCTTCCTCGGACAAATCGTTAAAAATAGCTTCAAGTTCTTCTATTCCGGATTGTTTTGAATCCCAATAGCCCAGCTCCTTATTGGCCTTGCGGAGTTTTATGTCCAAAAATTCGTCTCTGTATTGCTGGATCAACATCAAATCAACACCGGTACCTTTTTGCATTCTTACCCCGGCGCCACTGTAACCAATGTTTTGCGGAAAAGATGAAGTTTGAATTGCACTTTGCCTCGAATATCCCGGCGTATTTACATTACTGATGTTATGACCTGTCACGTCCAATGATTTTTGATTTGCATATAGCCCTGATACGGCTATTCCCAGACTTCCTATAGAGCCCAAAGCTTCACCTCCTAAACCTTTGCATCAAACAGGCTTGCTTTTTTATCCTTGCCTTCATCTGCTTTAGCCTCATAGACACCGTTGTGAGTTTCTAAAGAATCCGTTATTAAATTTATGGAAAATCTAATATATTCTAAGGATTGTTCGATAAGTTTTCCGTTTACTTCATTGACTTCTTTTAATTTGTTTAAAATATTGCCTATCCTTTTAGTTATTTTGCTTAGCATAGTACATCTTGGGTCTTTTACGACATTACAAACATAGCTTACAGTGAGGTTTTCTTCAGGTAGATTTAATTCTTGAGCCAGTTTGGTTATAGCATCTTCTCTTTCACTTTCCAGTTTGCTTATTTTCATAACCAATTGGTTTTCTATTTGCAAAATTTTATCCAGTTCTTTGACTTTTCCTTCTATTATTAAATTTTTCTTTTCTTCCGAAAGTGAAAGTAGGTTTTCGTATATTTTTTCTAAATCTTCTAAAGTCTTTATAATTTTGCTCATATTGTCCATAGTATATCCCCCCAATAAGTATAGTCTTCTTGACTTTCCTTTTGAAATTTCGTTTCTACCATATCTG
>CAYXUX010000222.1:0-2161 GCA_964468275.1 uncultured Clostridiaceae bacterium | reverse complement strand
AAACACAGTTTTGACATAATTGCAGGTTATTATATAACTAAAGTAAAGGTAAAGAGGTGATTAGAATGAGAAAGTATAGAATAATCGGGCTAGTAGGAGCGATGATACTTATAATTAGTGCTACATCGATTTTTGTGTTTGCGGCATCTTACAATTCTCCGGCCGAGGTGGCAGCGGCAGTGACAGGCAAAAGCGTTGATGAAGTTATTGCAGAAAGAATGGAAACTAAAAAGACATACGGCACAATTGCAAAAGAATCCGATGCTTTGGAAGAATTCAAAAATGAAATCTTGTTAATGAAAAAAGCGATACTGGAGGAAAAAGTAAAAGACGGAACAATTACAAGAGAAAAGGCCGACGAAGTAATCAGGGTTATTGAGAGCAATCAAGTGAATTGTGATGGAAGCGGCTCAGGAGTATGTTGTGGAAACATTGGAGAAAAACAAGGCATCGGATTTGGAAGGATGCATGGGAATAAACAAGGTCTAGGCCAAGGTGGAAACGGGTTTGGACATCATAGAGGCAGCAACGGTTTTGGCAAAGGATTACGCAATCAATAAACCATACGAGAATTCCGGGAGACAGATATTTACTGTCTCCCGGTTTTTTTGTTTATTCCGTTTATAATACCGCTTTTCTATACATAATATTACTGTAATGATTTTGCCCTATATAAATAGTTGTCTGGGTTTTTGTACTGATAACCATCAATGAAAGCAGATGAATTTATGAGAAAAATTTTAATAGGATTACCAACTTATAATGAAAGCAGTGCCATTGCTAATCTACTTGATAGAACAAATAGGATGATAAGGGAAAACAAAATTCCTGCAGAAATCCTGGCGGTAAATGACGGAAGTAGCGACGATACGGAGAATTATTTAAAGCGATATTCAAAAGAATACAGATATATTAATTATAGAAATCACCCTCATAACATGGGCTTGGCAAAAGGAATGACTACTATTATAGATTATGCCACTTCCAATTGTGGGGAAAATGATGTTTTAGTCGTTCTAGATGCGGACAATACTCATAACCCCGGGATAATACCGGCAATGGTGGATAAGCTAATAAGAGAGGACTTAGACATAGTTATAGCATCAAGATTTCAAAAGGGCGGCAATGAAATAGGGCTTTCTTTTGATAGAAAAATCTTTAGCAGAGGTGCCAGGATTTTTGCAAAAGCCATGTTTAATACTAAAGGAGTGAAAGACTTTTCTTGCGGGTATAGGGCTTATAGAGTTGGATTTTTAAACAAGATGAAAGACTATTATAAAGAACGGCTAATAGAAGCTGATGGTTTTGAATGCATGATAGAGCTAATAGTAAAAGCAGGCATACTTAATGCCAGGATAGGTGAGTATCCGCTAGTCTTGCAATATAATCTCAAGGAAACGCCCAGCAAGATGAAAGCCTTTAGAACCATAAAAGGATATATGAAACTCGGGATGAAATATAATACGTTAAGAAACAGAGGGAAAAGACAATGGACCAGATGACGTTAATTTTATTATCTGTATTTATGGGAGCGGCAGGTCAAATATTACTAAAAGTCGGCGCAAATATTTTAGGAGAATTTGATTTTTCCTTAAATACCTTTTTCCGTAGCATTTGGGTTATACTCAAGTCACCGGTAATTGTTATCGGACTTATACTTTTTGGACTTAGCTTTATGCTTTGGGTAAAGGTTTTAACCAAAGCAGAGCTTAGTCAGGCTTATCCTATGGTAAGCCTTAGCTATGTTATAATTGGTGTTTTATCCCCTATATTATTTAATGAACAATTAACTGCCAATAAGGTAATTGGAATGGTGACTATTGTTGCCGGAGTGTTTATACTTAATAGGTAACGGATAATGTGGCATATCTGTTGCTTATAGCACATCATTGAGTTTTACATTGCCTATCTATGAAATTCTTTTTGTACTCGGCTTTTGCAGTAAAACTTATATTAATGTCATGTATATATTATACAACAGCTATAAGACATCAAAGCATATATCATTTGATTCGATTGCTGAGTTTCAAGGCTAACAATCTGTAAGCTTGCTCCGGGTTGCGCCAAAACTCGCTTTGCTCAGACAGTTGACGCAACTAATCCTCCACTGCGCTAACAGATTCTAAGCATTTCCACAACGCAATCTTAATCAAATATATAA
>CAYXUX010000221.1:0-2166 GCA_964468275.1 uncultured Clostridiaceae bacterium | reverse complement strand
ATAAAATAGTTTAAATAGTTTTAAATACAAATACAATTAGCGAAAGGAAATGAGGATACAAAATGAAATCATCTAAGGAAATCATGAAACAGACAGAGGAGTTTGGGGCGCATAATTACCAGCCAAAGGAGATTGTCTTTGCAAAAGCAGAAGGAGCCGTTGTAACTAATCCAGAAGGAGAGAGATTCTATGATATGCTAAGTGCATACTCAGCCCTGAATTTTGGACACAGGCATCCTGAATTGGTGCAGGCGGCAAAGAATCAATTGGACAGACTTACTCTTTCATCAAGGGCATTTTACAATGACAATCTTGGAGAATGGATGGAGAAGCTGTGTCAGCTTACGGGAAAAGAAATGGTTCTTCCCATGAATACTGGAGCAGAAGCTGTTGAAACAGCTTTAAAAACAGCAAGAAGATGGGGAAACTTTGTTAAGGGCATAGAAAACGGCAAACAGGAGATAATTGTATGCACTAACAATTTTCATGGCAGAACTCTTGCAATAATCTCTATGAGTACAGATCCAGATTGCAGAAAAGGCTTTGGACCATATATAGATGGATTTAAAATAATCGAATATGGCAATATTGAAGAATTAGAAAAATCCATCAACCCCAACACAGTAGCATTTATGATGGAGCCTATCCAAGGGGAAGCAGGTATAATAGTTCCCCCGGCAGGATTCATGAAAAAGGCTTATGAACTGTGCAGGAAGAATAACGTCCTATTATTGGCTGATGAAGTACAAACAGGATTTGCAAGAACAGGCAGGATGTTTGCCTGCGAATATGAGGATGTGGTACCGGATATCTATATACTTGGGAAGGCACTGGGAGGCGGTATAATAGCTGTTTCTGCCATTGCAGCCAACAAGGATATACTGGGTGTATATGAGCCCGGCTCCCATGGCTCTACCTTCGGAGGCAATCCATTGGGTGCGGCAGTCTCCTTAAAGGCATTGGAAATATTAGTAAGAGACAATTACCCCAAGCTCGCCGAAGAAAAGGGTAATTATTTCATGTCTAAATTAAAGGAAATCAAAAACAGCGAAATTCTTGAAATAAGAGGCAAAGGACTACTGGTAGGAGTGGAGTTTAAGGTTATTGCTGCGCCTTATGTTAAGAAGCTCATTGCTAATGGAGTTCTGGCGAAGGAAACCCACGAAAAAACTATAAGATTCGCCCCTCCCATAACTATAACCTATCCGGAGCTGGATGATTCAATGGAAAGGATCAAGAAAGCATTTGAGTAATTAGAAAACTTTTAATGGATCATATATACCTATAAAAAGTGGATAGCTTTTGAGCTATTCACTTTTTAACATATTGATAAAGTCTCCTGTATTTGGATTGTTTATTTATGTTATAATTATGGTAATAATTATAACAATGGAGGGGCGGATATGACTAAATTCAATAGTATAAATCAATTGGATAGCGGTAAGTTGTTAGAAATTTTCGATTATCTAAATCAACGTTTAAAAGAAAATCTACTTCAACTTGAAATAACCATATATGGGGGTTCTGTAATGACTATGATTTATGACAATAGGCCTGCTACAAAAGATATTGATTGTGTATTTAGTGAAGTAAATTTAAATTTATTGGATAAGATACTTGAACTTACGAAATTCGCCTTCAATTTGCCTGATAAATGGATTAACGAAAAAATAAAAGAACCATTAAAGTCCCTAATAAAAGAAGATAAGGAAGTATTTAGATCATATTCAAATTTAAAGCTCATAAAACCAAAAGCTGAACAGTTATTGGCTATGAAAATCCTTGCAGCAAGACCCGAGCCTGCGAAGGATTTTATAGATGCCAATATACTATGCAAGGATTTAAATATCACTACTAGGCAAAACCTTCTAGATACAATTTCAAAATATATACCCCTTACTCTTTTAGGAGAAAGACAAATTAATTTTATTAAATATTTAGGAGAGGACTTGGGTTATGATTGGCAATAAGTTTTTAAAGGAATTATATGAATATCCTGATGAAGATACAGGTATAAATCAACTATTGGAAATGTTAAAATATAAAGATATGAATTTTATAGAAAGCTTATATGATGAAATAGACTTAGGTTTATGCAGTGTTGAGGAAATTCAATATCTAACAAAGGTTTCTGCACTAATTGATTATTTTTTGCAACTTCATGAG
>CAYXUX010000220.1:0-2166 GCA_964468275.1 uncultured Clostridiaceae bacterium | reverse complement strand
GCGCCGAGGCTGCCGGAATTGACATGATATTAGTTGGAGACTCCGGTGGAATGGTTATGCTTGGGTATGAAACGACAAACCCTGTGACAATGGATGAAATGATTGTTATGGCAAAGGCTGTTAGACGTGGAGCTCCTAATACGTTTGTAATAGGAGATATGCCCCAAGGGTCATATGAGATATCATGTGAAGAAGCTGTAAGAAGTGCAATGAGGTTTGTTAAAGAAGCTGGCTGTGATGCTATAAAGCTTGAAGGCGGCAAAAGGGTTGCAGATAAAATAAAGGCTATTGTCGATGCCGGAATACCAGTTATAGGGCATTTAGGTCTTACACCTCAAAGCACTTCTTCTTTTGGTGGATATAGAGTACAAGGGAAGACCATAGATGAAGTTAAGCAGATATTTAAAGATGCTAATTCTATTATAGAAAGTGGAATATTTGCTCTTCTTCTTGAAGCTGTCCCTTCTGAGTCTGCTGAGTTTATAAGCAAAAAGCTATCAGGTCTTGTATATGGGATAGGCGCAGGACCTTTCGTTGATGGCCAGTTGCTTATAATGCATGACTTGATTGGCTTGTATAATTCATTTAGACCAAAGTTTGCCAAGTGCTATATTCCGCAAGCTTTAAAAGACATCCCAATATGGGAAGATGACCAAAAGAAAGACATGAAAGATGGAATTGGTCATATAGTAATAAACGCAATAAAAGAATATATAGCAGAGGTTAAATTAAGAGAATTTCCAAGCGAAGAATATTATTATAAACTAAAAGATGAAGAACTTAAAAAATATATATTTGAATTAATCGGAGGAAAATAAATGAATGTTTCATTATTAGATTGCACATTAAGAGATGGTGGCTATGTAAATAACTGGGAATTTGGTAAAAAGAAAATAAAAGAAGCTTTAAAAGATTTGTATAATTCTAATGTTGAAATTATTGAGATTGGATTTTTAAGAGATGAGAAATATAATAAAGAAAGAACGGTGTTTAATGATATAAAAAAAATAAATGAAATTATACCAAATTACTGTAAAAATAAATATTCAGCCATGGTCGAAATATCAAATCCTTTTCCTATTACAAAATTAGAATACAATAAAGGAAACGGGGTTGATATTATAAGAGTTATAGTATGGAAAGAAAAATTAAAAGAAAGCTTTGAGTATTGTTCCGCCATAAGAGACAAGGGATATAATGTTTGTGTCCAACCTGTTAGAACGAATCAATATACAGAAAAAGAATTTGTTTTAATGTGTGAAATGTTTTCAAAAATAGACCCATATGCTATTTATGTTGTTGATAGTTGGGGGATAATGGATGAATATGATATTAATGCATATTTATTTAAAGCTGATGGAATTTTAAATGAAGGGGTAAAGTTAGGACTTCATGGACATAATAATTTGCAACAGGCTTTTTCTTCTGCAAAGATGTTTTCAAATTTAAATATTTGCAGAGACATAATAATAGATTCAAGTGTATATGGTATTGGCCGTGGAGCTGGGAATTTAAATATAGAATTGATTGCAAACTACCTTAATAGCGAACATGGAAAGAAATATAAAGTAAATGAGTTTTTGAAAATATATGATGATTTAATTTACCCGATATATAAAGAATATAAATGGGGATATTCTGTGGCATCTTATTTAACATCCGTGACAAAAAGCAATCCAGAATACGGGTCTTTGTTTTATAATAATTCAATTAGTGCAACAGATATAAATTCATTTTTACTTTCTCTTTCTGATGCGGATAAATTAGTGTTTAATAAAAAACTAGCTATGGAGTTTTTGAAATGCAAGAAATATTAAAAAAGATAAGAATAAACTGCTTAGAACTTTCACATAAATGTGAAGACGGAAACTTACAAAGTGCGTTTTCATGTATTGATATATTGTGGGTCTTGTATGATAAAATTATAGAAAATAATATAAATAAGGACTCTTTGATAATAAGTAAGGGTCAGGCTGTATTAGCTTTATATTCGGTATTATTAGAGAGGGGTATTTTTGATAAAGGCGAATTAAATTCTATCGGGTCTTTTGATTCTCGGTTTAGCAACCAGTCAGACAGAACTAAGTTTTCAGGAGAAATAGAAAACTCTTCCGGATCGTTAGGCCACGGATTCCCTATTGCCGTAGGAATCGCTATGGCAAATAA
>CAYXUX010000219.1:0-2170 GCA_964468275.1 uncultured Clostridiaceae bacterium | reverse complement strand
TATTTTCTATACCAAAAAGTGCTTTTGCTATAGCATCAGAAGGATAGTTCGCACCAACAATAGTTATCCAAAATATTGCACCTAATAAAGCAATCATAGTAGGTATTCCAAGCAATTTAGATGTCAATATATCATCAATTTTCCTATCCAAATCTTTATGTCTTTCGTTTTTAATTTGGATGACCTGTGATCCAATGTCCTCCGCAAGCTTGACAATACTACCGACAATTTTATCCCGCAAATCATTGCTGCCATAACTCGGTTCACTAACATCTTTATTTTCCGGTATTAGATTAAGCCCAGTATACTTATTAATGGATTCAATTATAGTTTTATCACTATCTATTAACTTTAGACTTATCCATCTCTTATTAATTTCATTGCCTATAGGCACGTCTATTTTACTTTCAATTTTTTCAATAGCTTTTTCAATACTGTCATTATATGTTACCTTAGTCGGTTTTGTTATCAATTGTTTACTGGATACCTTATAAACTGCATCCATCAGTTTATCAAGGCCTTCACCACTTCTTGCATTAGTCCCCACAACAGGAACACCCAAAAGCTTAGATAACTTGTGCAAGTCTACCTGTATCATCTTTCTTTTGGCTTCATCCATCAAATTAACACAGACCACAACTTTGTCCGTCATTTCCATTATTTGAAGGACCAAATTGAGATTTCTTTCTAAACAAGTTGCATCTACAACCACCACTGTGGCATTCGGACTGCCAAAGCATATAAAATCTCTTGCAACCTCCTCTTCCGCTGAGCTGGATAATAGGGAATAGGTCCCCGGCAAGTCAACCAATATAAAATTCTTATTCTTAAACTTGTAATTACCCCGTGCAGTTGTAACAGTCTTGCCGGTCCAATTGCCTGTATGTTGATTTAATCCGGTAAGACTGTTAAATACAGTACTTTTGCCGGTATTTGGATTACCTGCCAAAGCTACAATGATATCATCTGACGTGTTTTTTCGGATATCCAGCATTTCTTTTAATGCACCCATTCCCGTTGATTTGTTGGTAAGACCCATATTTATGACCTCCTATGCAATTTCATATCAGTTCCACAATTATTTTTGATGCCTCTTCAGAGCGCAATGCGATCACCGCACCCCGAATCTCGTAGGCGATTGGGTCACCGGACGGGCTTTTGCGCAATGACTCCACAATCGTGTCTATGATAAGACCAAAGTCCAACATCCTTCTCCTTATACTGCCGTCAGCAGTTAAACCTGCCACCTTGGCACTTTGACCGCAAGGTATCAGGTGTAAAGGCATAATAATTTTTTTCATATCTGTCACCTCCAAGTAACGATAATAAAAGTTAGACGTGGGAAAGACTTTTACCTATGGCTAATATATGAATAATATAAGAGACATGTTACACATATAATTTTAATGACGTAAATATAATTTTTATTAAGGTGTGATTGGATGAATAATAGAGTATTTCGTACGGTTCGAGGATATGAAATCTTGGAAAAACAAAGAAAATCATTATCCCATAGCATGGAGGATTATCTGGAAATGATTTATAGGATTAGCTTAATAGAAGAGTATGTGCGCATAACCACTCTTGCTGATTCCTTAAATGTACAGGCACCGTCAGTAACCAAGATGGTACAGAAATTGGCAAATCGAGGTTACCTTAATTATGAAAAATACGGAGTAGTACAATTAACCGAAGAAGGAGAGGAAAAAGGTAAATTTCTTTTGAAGCGTCATGAAATAATAGAAGAATTTTTAAAAAATATTGGAGTAGAAGAAAAATTATTGGAAAACGTGGAATTAATAGAGCATAGCGTCACTAAAGGTGCCCTTGATAAAATAGAAATATTAAATCAATTTTTTGTAGAAAAGCCGGATATATTAGCAAGGCTAAAGGAATTTAGAATTTTTTACGATGAGGGAGAGTAGTGAACTATTTATTCTATATTATAAAAATCAAATTTAAATCATTTTAATATGTGCTTAATATTATCTAAAATAAATGTTAATATATAAATATACGAATAGAGCACAGTCTGCCGGTTCTTTCGTGCGAAATCGCATGAAAGAATCGTCAAAGGGCGTTGAAAAAGTCACTTTATTGTCATCCTGAGTGTCAGCGAAGGATCTTAATGCATTGAGAAAACAAGATTCTTCAGTCGCTATGCTCCTTC
>CAYXUX010000218.1:0-2224 GCA_964468275.1 uncultured Clostridiaceae bacterium | reverse complement strand
ATTATATTTATTCATAAAATCCCTCCTATAGTATATTAAAAATTATATAACACTGTTAATTCAAAACTACTTCTTAAATTAATCTATAGCAAAATGTGTCATTCATTTGGGTTGTTTCATATAACTATTACTTTCACGTCATATATCATTATTACCTACTATAATATATAGGAATTCTTTTTTTGATAGTCCTTCTTATAGTATAAATAATATTAAACTAGTGTTTGTCCGAATCTTTATAGTTAAAGTAAGGCCTACACAACCCAAATTTATGTGTATTTACATAGATCCATTTAAGTTTTTTATCTATAACATATATAACTTGTGCATCCTCTAAACCATTTGAGTTTAGCATATCTGCATTTTCAAGTATCAAAGCGTAATCTTTAAATTGTCAAAAAATTGTCCGCGCCCCCATCGTTCCAAGAATAACCGTAAAACATTTCATTTTTTAGTCTACCAAAGAAACCTTCACAGGCTGCGTTATCAGGTGGGCATCCTTTCTTAGACATGGATCTTATAAGTCTGGCTTTTTCTATGCGTTCAATCCAACCCAGCCAGCGGAAATGACATCCACAATCGGAATGTATAATGGGATTCTCATTTTCATTAAGTGATAAAACAGCTTCATCAAGCATAGTATTAACCAGTTCTGCATCGGGTGATGTACTAATACTCCAGTTTACCGGAAGTCCATCAAAACAATCGATTATGGGTGATAAGTATATTTTCCCCGCAAGAATATGAAATTACGTTAAATCTGTTAACCACTTCGTATTAGGTTTATCCGCATGAAAATCCCGGTCTATTATATTTTCTACTTCAGGGCTTATTTCTCCTTTATAAGAATTGTATTTTCTTTGTTTGATATAGGGAACTATCAACTTTTCTTCCTTCATAATACGACGGATTACTTTTTCAGATACTGTCATTCCTGCGGTTCTAATAAGCGAATGAATTCTGCGGTATCCATATCTGCTTGATGATTCTTTAAATATATCTCTTGCTTTAATCCTTAGTTCAGCATATTTATCCGTATTAATTGCTATTTCTTGATAGAAATAGCTGCTTTTAGCCATATTTAGGATTCCTAAAAGTTCTTTTAATGAATACTTTTCTTTCAAGGCATTAATAATTATATCCTTTTCACGATTTGTGAGTGTTTTTATATTAATGCCCCGGTCTTTTTTTATGATTTCTGCAGCCTTTTCATATATATCTCTTTCTATTTTTAATCTATGTACTTCTTTTCGTAATTCGATTACTTGTAATGATAAGTCATCTTTTTCTTCTTCAAGTTCTGTTGCCTTTGCTTCAATGGGTTTTGTGTCTTTTGATTTATTGTAACTTTTTTTATCCATTGAATATACACGCTTCTCTTTTAGAAGCTGACGTTTCCAATTATAAGGATTTTCTTCTATTGTTCCATATTTTGCTGCAACTTCTTTAGCCGGCTTGTTACGAGTACAGAGGGAAATAACAGCTTTTTTTTGTTCATGTGTATATTTTATATTATATCCTCTACTGTGACAATATTTCTTTTCCTCGGGTTTTAATTCCAATATCCATTTATTCAAAGTTGGACGGCTGGGATAGCCTAGTTTTTTAACTGTTCTGGAATGTATAGTGTAAAATATAAATACAACGAAATGCAATAAATAAATACAATCGTAGAACTGGAAAAAGCCATTGCCAACATCCCAAAACCAAACTACCCTTTAATTGATGAAGTTAAAGGGGGTAGAGAAAGGAATGCTAACAATGACTCAAGTAAATCGTATCAAAAAAATGTATTATAGTAAAGGGAAAAACATTAAAGACATAACAAAAGCTACGGGGCACAACTACAGAACAATAATTAAATACTTAGAGAAAGATGACTTCAATAAAACAGAAAAAACAGAAGAGAAAAGAGGCAGACCAAGGCAAATTGATCCTGTTACACCAATAATAGATAAATGGTTAATAAAAGATAAAACAGCTCCCGTAAAACAAAGGCATACAGCAAAAAGAATATACGAGAGATTAAAAGAAGAATATCCGGAATTACTAAATGTAAAATATCGAACAATATCAAGCTATGTAAATCAAAAGAAAAAAGAAATATATCAAGATGAAGAAGGATATTTGCCATTAGAACATCCCGGTGGAAAAGCCCAAGTAGATTTGGGACAAAAGTTTTGTCATCTCCCAATCTATTTCAATATCCGGAATAGGTGGTAGG
>CAYXUX010000217.1:0-2226 GCA_964468275.1 uncultured Clostridiaceae bacterium | reverse complement strand
AATCCGATTCCATAACTGCCTCCTAATTTAAAACTTCTTGCCGTTATCAATTAAAACCCTTAATTTATTCCGTATAAATAAACAAATGCAGCGAATCACGATATGATACCTACTAAAAACCTGCATATTGTTTAAGTACGAACATCAATGTAATCCATCCGCGGTCAAAGTTTGAGAAGTCATTCTTGACCGTTTGTCTATTGGGTGAATAAATTTAGTTTATATTTAAACCAATAGCAATAAAAAAAGGATAATATATGAACTGTTTGTCGTCCGGCTTGAAATTAATTCGTAAAGATCTGGACAATACTCAGTTAGAAATGGCTTCTGAATTGGGCGTCTCTGTCAGTACCTACAAAAGATATGAAAACGGCGATATGTCTATCCCTGCTTCTGTTTTAAAAATTCTTGCAGAAATGAATTATAATATTAACTGGCTGCTTACCGGCGAAGGCAATATGCTTGATAATAAACTCATTAGCAATATATCAAAACTATCTTCCGAAGATCAGCAAGTAATATCTGAATTAGTTGAACGGTTAATTAATAAATAGATACTAAAAGGCGGGTATTATGCCTAATGAAATTATTGATTTATTATCAAAAAACAACAGGGTATTTGTCGAGAACAATGGAATCTGGAATATCAAATACTATGATGAGTTTGTTCAGTTTGCTGATATTATAGGGATAAGATATGTTCATTATATTTTGAATCATCCCAATAGAGTCATTTCTTTAGCAGAACTCTTTACGGCTATTAATGGTGGTAGTCCAGAAGAGCTAGAAAATATTATTGAATTCTCCGGAAGTATTTCTGTTGATACAATTAGTTTAAAAGAAACGATGAAAAACTATAAAAACGAAATCAAGAGATTATTAAGACTGATTGATGATACTGAAATAACTGGAAACCAAGCTAAGTTGAATTCTTTTAGAAAGCAAATAGATGATATTGAAAAAGAAATGTCAAGAGTTACTCGAGATATAATTTTTCCAAAGAATAAATATGCGTTAGAAAGAGAGAAAATAAGGAAGGCTATTTATTCAGCAATTGCTCTCTTTTATAAAAAACTTAAAAAGCAGGGTGCTAATAAATTATTACATCATCTGAAATCACAAATTTTTATGCATAACGGATATACATACGTTGTGGGAAATGACGCCGGTGAATGGATATTGTATCTTGAGGAGAAGAGATAATGGAATCAAATAATTTACCAGCAGTTCTTGAAGCTTTAACAGTAAATAGCAGTAATAAAAATATCATTAAAAGTACAATAATTCAAAATGAGTTTAATAATAAAATCCTTTATTCTACCCTCGCATTATTAGCACCCGTTTTATTTTTCCCAATTATAGGCATACCATTAGTAGCCAGTGCAACTTTTGCTAAAAAGTTAATTAAATCAAAAAAACTTACTTTGGAATTAGAGAACAAAGAAAGAATCAGAATTACCGATATAACAAATTCAGTCCCTGCCCTTACCGAAGCCATGGAAAATAATCAAACCACGATTTTTGTTGTAAATGATGAAGATGTTGAGGATGCGGTAGTGATTCCGAATGAAGAAGAAAGCGAGATTGAAAAGTTTATAAATATACTTAGAGAAAATGAAAAAATATTTTTAAAAAACAATGATATTTGGACAATTCGTTACAACAAAGAGTTCACACAGTTAAAGGACTTCAAAGGCCCTAATTATGTTCATTATTTATTGCAAAACCCCTATAAAGAATGCTCTTTGTGGGAATTAAATATTGCCATAAATAAACCTGATAGAGAAGCATTATATGCTGTAGCAGATCAAAATGCAAATTTGAAATCAAAAGATGATGAAGAAAAAGAAGAGATCCAATACAAATCAGCACCATATGACGAAGTAAATGAAGCTTATAATAGATTAAATGAATATAAAAAAAGGCTGGAAAGGCTTAATGATTTAATAGAAGAAGCAGAAGCTTCGAACGATATTGATATGCTTTTAATAATTGATAAATCAAAGAAAGAGCGTGAAATCCTTTCGAAAGAAATCAATAGAATTAATTATGAGATAAAACATAAGAATTTTGACAGAACAACAGACAAAAAAGAAGATGAAAAGATCAGACAAGCCATAAGCCAAGCGTACAAACAATTTAGAAAAACTATTAACACAGAAAAGTTGTCCAATTTACATAAACATTTAACCAGGTCAATTGTTACTGGCAACATATATAAGTATG
>CAYXUX010000216.1:0-2240 GCA_964468275.1 uncultured Clostridiaceae bacterium | reverse complement strand
AAGATTAGGTTATTATTAACAATCTTAATCAAATATATAAGCTTTCTTGTAAATGCCGTGTAGTATATTATATGGGCAGTATTGTGAAGGGAACGAATACAAAGAGAGTTGCATAGATAGGCGCAGCAGACTTTATGTATTTTGGTTACAGGTCTCAGCGAAGCCTTTGTTAAAAAGTCCGTAAAGCCGGCAGGACGTCGGCTTAGGTTCCACGGGGCAAGGAGGACCCTTTGAAACCGTTAGGACTTTTCCAAAGGCAAGTGCTAGCCCTGTCAAAATCATAATCCGTGTGCTAAGCCTACTATGTAACTTTCGGTAAAGGCAGCATAATATACACATGGCTCTATATACTTTGATATTTAGATATGAGTAATATAGCATACTCCGACTTGAATTTAAATGAAATGCTCAATGTCTGACTGTAACTTTAAGTTGTTAAGGATAAAAAATTTGAAGGAAATATAAAAAATTTGTAGAACTTAAATTTTAGAGGATGAAAAAAATGGAGGTAATGATTTTGTTTAGATGGAGAGATGCATATAGTGTTAAGATAAAAGTAATTGACGAGCAGCATAAAAATCTTTTTAGAATTGGAAGAGAATTATTCGATATACTAAATAAGGCCGAAGATTATAATGATATAATTAAGATATTGGAGGAATTAAAAAATTATGCCGTTTATCACTTTAGTGAAGAAGAAAAATATATGAAAAAGTTTAACTATGTTGAATATGATAAGCATAAAGCTGAACATGATTTTTTTATAGAAAAGATTAAGAAGCTGGATATAGAAAAGGGTATAAAAGAAGATCAGAGGGAGATTATATCGGAGACACTGGCTTTTATTGAGAAATGGATTGAAAGTCATATACTCAGATCAGATCAAAGGTATAGTAAATTTTTCAATGAGAGAGGGATATTTTAGTTTAGAGCTCAGGCTACTGGGGTATTCTTATACAATATTTTATATAATTTTGAGTCTATAATAAGGAGTTGTATTTGATAAAAGAAATGAGTAAAAAGAAAAGAATCATTATAATAGGCGGTGGTGCTGCCGGCATGACGGCGGCAATTTTTGCATCAAGAAATGGGGCAGAAGTTATCATTTTAGAACAGTTACCCAAGGTGGGAAGAAAGATATTGGCGACGGGCAATGGCAGATGTAATTTGACCAATATGGATCTTGATGTCAGTAAATATCACGGTAATAATAAGAAGTTTGCTTATGGTGCCTTGGCTCGGTTCGGTTATGAAGATACAATTGAATTTTTTGAAGATTTGGGTTTAAACTTTGTAAAAGAAGGGAGCAGGATATATCCTGCATCGTTACAGGCTTCTTCTGTTTTAGATGTGCTTAGGTATGAGATGAATAGATTAGGAGTTGAGGAAGTTTGTGATGCCAGGGTCGTCGGCATAATAAAAGGGGAATCCGGTTTTTCGATAAAACTTAAAGGTGATAATAAAATATATGGAGCTAAAGTTATAGTTGCAACAGGAGGTAAAGCTAATCCCGGTTTAGGCTCCAATGGAAGCGGGTACGATTTGGTAAAGCCTTTTGGTCATAAAATAATAAACCCGTTTCCTGCTATTGTGCAGATGAGATTGGAAGCGGATTATTTGAAATCAATAGCGGGTGTTAAGGTAAATGCCAATGCTTCAATTGAATTAGACGGAAAAGTTTTGACGGAGGAATATGGTGAGATTTTATTTACAAATTACGGAGTGTCGGGACCGCCTGTTTTGCAGCTAAGCCGCAATGCAGGTGAAGCGGTGTTAAAAGGAAAAAAACCTATATTTAATATAGATTTATTTCCGGGAAATAATGAGGAAGAACTATTGGAATTACTTAAAAAGAGATGCAATTTAAGGCCGGAAAAACCTTTAGATTTCAGTTTTGTGGGACTTATCAATAAAAGACTGATAAATGTTCTTCTCAGGGAGGCTAAGATAACTAATATTAAAAAGCCTTGCAGTAAAGTTACAGATGAAGAGCTAGATAGGATTTCTAATATTATTAAAAAATGGCCTTTTAAAATTACGGGAACAAATTCTTGGAGTGAAGCGGTGGTTACAGCCGGTGGAGTAGATGTAAGGGATATTGACTCAAAAACGATGGAGTCAAGGCTTGTACCGGGTTTATATTTTGCCGGTGAAATTATGGATATTGACGGAGATTGCGGGGGGTATAATTTGCAATGGGCTTGGTCTACCGGACACTTAGCCGGGGTAAATGCGGCTTT
>CAYXUX010000215.1:0-2241 GCA_964468275.1 uncultured Clostridiaceae bacterium | reverse complement strand
CATTTACAAGAAAGCTTATATATTTGATTAAGATTGTTAATAATAACCTAATCTTTGTAATAACTATATTCTGTGTTAAAATTATTTATAGTAAGAATTTGGAGATGAAATTATGAAAAAAGAAGCCCTTTGGTACGAAAAACTAGATAACGATATAGTCCACTGTCATCTTTGTCCTCACAATTGTAAAATTGCAGAAGGCAAGAGCGGCATATGTAAGGTACGACAAAATAACAAGGGAACCTTATATAGTCTTAATTATAAAAAAGCAACTTCCATAGCTATGGATCCTATGGAGAAAAAGCCGCTATACCATTTCCATCCCGGCAAATATATTTTGTCTATCGGCACCTATGGGTGTAACTTTAGATGTGGTTTTTGCCAAAACCATGAAATATCACAAAATACTTTAAGCGGTCAAACATTGGATGTTGATGAGTTAATAAAAATATGTAAAAGCAAACCAAACTGTGTGGGGATTGCTTATACATATAATGAACCGACAATCTGGTATGAATTTGTTTTGGAGTGCGCTAAAAAATTTAAAGAAGCTGATTTAGCAAATGTATTGGTAACAAACGGTTATATAAATACAGAGCCCTTAAAAGAACTCCTCCCATATATTGATGCGATGAATATAGATTTGAAAAGCATGAATGATGAGTTTTATAAAAAGATTTGCGGAGGAAAGCTTGAGCCTATAAAAAATACCATCAAGGAAGCGATAGAAAATTGTCATGTTGAAATTACCAGTCTTATAATACCGACAAAAAATGATAGCCCTGATAATATGGAACAATTATCGAAATGGATTGCTTCACTGAATCCGGATACTCCGCTGCATTTAAGCAGATATTATCCAGCATATAAAATGCAAATTCCCCCTACCGATCCCGTGACTCTTCTAAAATTAAAAGACATAGCTTTGCAACACTTAAAACATGTATATATAGGAAATGTCCCGGGACTTAGATAATAAAAATCATTATATAGGAGGTATGTTTATGTTTTCAAAGGAAAAGATAGATGAGTTAATAAAAAAACACCCGAGGCTAAGTGCCATCATCAATACTGAAGAAACTTTTTGGCAAAACCCTTTGTACAACAATTCTGATATCACTGAAATCGAAGGCTTAAATATTGACAATGTTTTGGGTGCAGAGAATCGTCTAAAACGTTTTGCACCATATATAGCAATTGATTTCCCTGAAACTACACCGGAAAAAGGAATTATTGAATCCCCTTTAAAAGAAATATCAAACATGAAAGCTTCTATAGAAAATACATTAGATATATCGTTAGAAGGAAAGCTGCTACTAAAATGTGACAGTCATCTTCCTATATCAGGCTCCATAAAGGCAAGGGGTGGAATCTATGAAGTTCTAAAACATGCCGAAGACTTGGCTACAAAAGAAGGTATATTATCCTTAGATGACGATTATTCCATCTTAGCACAGGACAAGTTTAAAAAATTTTTCTCCCAATATAAGATTGTAGTAGGCTCTACAGGTAATCTTGGCCTCAGCATCGGAATTATGAGTGCTATGATGGGCTTCAAGGTTTTTGTACATATGTCGGCGGATGCAAGACAGTGGAAAAAGGATTTACTCCGTTCAAAAGGTGTAAATGTTATTGAATATGAGGCAGATTACAGTAAAGCTGTTGAGGAAGGCAGGAAACAGTCAGAAAAAGACCCCAACAGTTACTTTGTTGATGATGAAAATTCAGTTAGCCTTTTCTTAGGTTACGCCGTAGCAGCCTTAAGACTGCAAAACCAGTTAAAAGAAATGAATATCATTGTGGATAACAGCCATCCTTTATTTGTATACTTACCTTGCGGTGTGGGAGGAGGTCCCGGTGGTGTCGCCTTCGGTCTTAAACTATTATACGGAGCAAACGTTCATTGCTTTTTCGCTGAACCTACACATGCACCATGCATGATAATAGGCATGATGACCAGGCTTCACAATAAGGTATCGGTGCAAGATTTCGGCATTGATAATCTAACGGAAGCTGACGGTCTGGCTGTGGGAAGGGCATCTCAATTTGTAGGAAAAGTAATGGACAGTATATTAAGCGGGATTTTTACAGTACAAGATGATATGTTGTACAAATATTTAACTCTTTTAGCCGATACGGAAGATATATATATTGAACCTTCCGCTGCTTCCGGCTTTCCCGGCCTTAAGTGGATTAATAGCACTCCCGAAGGAAGAAAATATATAGAATCGATAAATCTAA
>CAYXUX010000214.1:0-2264 GCA_964468275.1 uncultured Clostridiaceae bacterium | reverse complement strand
ATCTTCTGTAACTATCTGCCAATTCTATAGTCTTAAGCTTTTTACCTTGCCAATCAACCAAATTTCCTTTAGAATTATAATCAAATAGTAGTCTGTCTTTCACATCATCAATGTTAAGATTATTATTATCATTTTTAATATGTTTCACCACCTTTCGAGGTATGCCCTTTAATATGTTCGAGATATTAAGGGGTATTTTTCTAATTTCCAGTATGCTACCAAAAAGGTTAGTTTGGATTGAAATATCAATGGGTTGAGCATGTTTTCAAATCGACCTGTTGTTTCTATAGTATCAAGATAAGAAGAAACCCCTGAAAGCCTTCCCTCCGGGAAACTACTTTCCAGGGGTTTTATCTTCAATATCATCAAATAAAGCCTTTATTTCTTTGAATTCTTTCATCATTTCCTCTGCTGATACATTTCCTGTTTGGTCTTTTAATGTTTTCATGACTTGATTAAACTCAACCAATAACTCTTTATCCTTTTCCTTTTCGTAAAATTGGGTTAATAATAAAGCAATATAGTTTGAATAGGGAACACTATATTTTTCGCCTTGTTCCTTGTACCAGTCTTGAATATACTCTGGTAGCCTAATATTAATTCTCTTACTCTCTGTTTTTATATCCATATTATACACTCCTTCTATATATGTTATATCCATCATATACTTATATATTTATTTTGTCAATATAGTTTTTTCCATCAATCGCTTTTAAGAAATCAAGGTAGTATTTTGAGAAAATCACTCAAAATCTCCACCTTGATTTCTTAAATTATTTATGCTTTGTGATTATTAAGGCGAAGAACTCAAAAAGAATTTTATATATATTTTTAAATCTTCACCTTTTAAAAGTTTAGCATAAATAATCGCTTACATTATTAACTTTACAGGCTCAGAATCTAAAAAGAATTTTATAAATAGGAATAGAAGCAAGCATTGTAAGTGTGTCCACACTTAAAAAAAGCCGTCCGTAATGGGGACCCCCTAACCCCCATACAGACAGCTTTGATTTAAGGCTGTACAACCTATTAATTTAATTGTTCATTTCCAAAATTACTAATTGTTTTTCCATATGAAGTAATAAAATTTAAAAGTCTAAACCCTTCATTTAGTTCTTCTATTTCAAATACATGTTTCCATTCCCTAGTAGTAATACCTTTTAAATCAATATCCATAGCATGTAATGAAGTAGGTTTAATATTATTAAATCTAATAACCTCTAATTGTCCATCTAAATATTCATCTTTATTATATAATTCCTTAAATTCTACAGGGTCAATATCATTTAAAATCATTATATATGCAGGTTTCATTTAATCACTCCTTATAATCTCAAATGTTGCTTATATCCAATATGCCAGCTATATCTTTCTAATATAAAATCTATATCTTCCCTTAATTCTTCATTATCAGTATTTACTAAATCGCCATCTTCTGTATCATCTAAATTTAATAACTTATGATACTCTTTCATAATTCCACCAAAGGCAGTAAGTCGCCTATGGGCTAAAGCCCTATCTAAAATCATTACTGCATCATCAGTAAGACTTTCTATTAATTCCCCTGTAATGTCATCATGAACTAAATAATCATCACTTTTAACGGTGTATTTTGCAGTTTCAGCAATAGTTTTTTCAATACCCTTACCTTGGGTATCCTTAACCTTAACTACATGAACTATAGGGTCATAATCGACCTTAAGAACACTTTTCCATGTATTAGTCCATTCTTCTTGAGATATATATATTTTTGTATCTCTAAAATAGCTTTTATTTACTACTAAAATAATATGAAGGTGTGGGTGATAAGTATCAAATGATTTAGAAATAGGATCTAAATTATGGGTAACTTCTAAAGCCCTAAAATGTCCTTTAATAGCCTTTTTATATTTCACCCTCTTAGTCATTTTATTAAATCCATTGAAGATATTATCAATAGTGCTGCTTAAATCTTTACCTTCGCAATTTCTAGTAGTTAGAGTTAAAAATATAAATTCTAAATCATTGTCCTTTACAATTTCATCCATGATTTTTGATACTTGTCCATAAATTTTTAATGACCTTCTCCATGCACACATAGGACAAAGCCGAACCTTACAAAAATTAGCTTGATTTAATCTTAAAGAATTATCGGAAATAAATCTTTTAAATTCCAAGAATGTACCACATTCACGAACCCTATATTGTTTACTCCTAAATTCTTCTCCTAATCTTCTGTAACTATCTGCCAATTCTATAGTCTTAAGCTTTTTACCTTGCCAATC
>CAYXUX010000213.1:0-2351 GCA_964468275.1 uncultured Clostridiaceae bacterium | reverse complement strand
CCGCAAACGTCGGATCTTCAAATGCCTCATACCAGTTTCCCGGGGGAATTTGACTTGTAAGAATACATGATAGATATTTACTGCGGTCATCTATTATTTCAAGGAGATTTCTGCTTTCTTCGATGCTTAACCGGGATGTCGCAAAATCATCAATAATTATTACGTTAATCTTTCTTAACCCAGATAAAAACTTATTATATCCGTATTCTCTTCTAGCTGCCTCCAGATCATTAAGCAACCTTGAAAGCCGGTAATAGAATACGCGATAATTATTCTCGCAAGCCTTCATACCGAGGGCACAAGTGAGATATGTCTTGCCCGTCCCCGTGGGGCCGGTTATGATTATATTATGGCCATGCTTTACCCAATCACATTTGCCTAGCGTTAATATTTGGCCTTTTTCAAGACCCCTGGCAGGCGAATAGATTATTTCATCAAGTGTCGAGTGTTCTTTGAAACCGGCTTCTTTAATAAGCCTCATAAAACGTCTTGTCATTCTTGCATCGTATTCCGAATCAATTAGTATACCAAATCTTTCATCAAAAGGTAAACTTATAACATTAGGATTTTCTTCTTGACCTTTATAAATAGATGCCATGTGGGAAAGGTGAAGATCAGTCATTTTCTCGATTGTTTCGCGTTTAATCATGAATAATAATCCTTCCCGCGGATGTTATTATGATTAATTATCGTTTCTTTTGGAACAATTGATTCTATAGTTTCTATAACCTTTTTTATATTGCGATAGGTCTTATCTAAGTTTTTATCGCAAATAATAGCGCATGTGTCTTTAAACTTGTTTGCCCCGTAATCTTTATATAAACGTTGTATTCCAAGGCATCCCCTAATGCTTTGTTCCTCAATAGGTCTTTTCTCAAACATTGATTTTATAATTTCCTCGGCTTCAGGACTTATCTTCTTTCCCCAGTCAATAAAATATTCTTTATTAAACTTATGGTACAATTGGTGATCCTTAGGCATATGAGCTAATTCGGTTTGATATTTATATTTTTTTATTAGAAGCCGCTTATGCATGGCAAGAAACTCGTTATTGAAATAAACTTTAATCTCATTAGTGTATAATTCAATCTTAACCCTTTTACCGATATATTTGTAGGGCACGCTGTAAAAGTTTGAATCAACCTCAATATGATAATCTACATTTACCGTAGCATAAGCAAATTCTACATAAGTGAATGGTTTTTCCGGCAGGGGTCTCATTGCCGGATAATCAACCTCTAGGAATACACTTTTCCTGGAACCGGGTCGTTTTTGGAAGGGTCTTTCCGACACATCCTTTAACTTTTCTAATATTCTTTCATTTAATTCTTGCAAAGAAAAGAATCTTTCTTTTCTCAGCCCACCGATAAGCTCCCTTTCGGCAACATCCAGCACTGCCTTTTCAACCGCACCTTTATCCTTGGGAGACCTGCTTCTTGTGTTTAGCACCCCGATTTTATAATAATCAGCCATTCTTTGATAAGTTTCATTTATAAGGGAATCATATTTGCCAACTTTTGTTACCGCTGATTTGTCATTATCCGGTACCACAGCTAGAGGTAGGCCGTTATAATACCGAAAGGCATTAACATGACCCTGGATATAACTTTGCTTTTTCCTATCCAAGAACGCCTCAACATACGGGTAAGAACTGACCCCAATTGTGCTGATAAAGAAAAACACTTTAATGGCTTCTCCGGTGTTCCTATCATAAATCATCGCGGAATCTCCTACCCAATCAACATACATTTTTTCTCCGGGTTTTCTATTCATATGCATGGTAATCTTTTTTGATACGAGATTCTTATTCAACAATTCAAAAAACTGTGTTCTTTGATACCCGTCAGGGTTCATGGCGATATACTCACGCCAAAGCATCATTTTCGTCACGTGCGGTTTCTTCAATTCATTGGTAAAGTACTCATAGTCAAGCGGGGCCTTGGTTATATTGGCATCTCTGGGTGGATAGATAAGTTTTTCTAATTGATTGTCAGACATATTTTTGATTTGATCATACTTCAAGTTGTGAATCTTAATGGCATTAATCACCGTTTTCACGGATGTCCTAGAACAAGAGCACATATTGGCTAATTCATTTAAACTAAAACTATTACTCACTTCATACATCTGGATAATTTTTCTGATACTACTCACTGCATTTCTCCTTGGCATTTTAGCCCTCCTTAAACAGATACTTAATTCATTTTATAGAAGGACTTAATTTATGTCAACAAAAGCTGCTTTAATAGACCGGAACGGTTGCTTTAATAGACCGGAATGGTTGTCTTAATAGACCGGAATGGTTGTCTTAATAGACCGGAATGGTTGTTTTTATTGTCCGGAATATACAA
>CAYXUX010000212.1:0-2365 GCA_964468275.1 uncultured Clostridiaceae bacterium | reverse complement strand
TTCTATGGGGTCAGGAAGATTCTTCGTCGCTTTGCTCCTCAGAATGACAGTATAGAAGGATTCGGAATGACAGTGTGGAAAGAAGTTCGGAATGACAGTATAGAAGGATTCAGAATGACAATAACGAAAATGTCACTCTGAGCAACGCGAAGAGTCTTATGGTTCGATAGGAAGATTCTCCGGCTATCATTAGGCGGTCACAGACCGCCCCTACTTTGGCAGGGTAATTCTATGGGGTCAAGATGACGTTGTAGAGGCAGCAGCTTCGTCGGCGGTATATGTATCCACAATGCTTTTCATACATTGTTTTAATCTTTCCGGCTCATTAAGAGCATTTTTAAGTGCCCTTATACCCAGCATTACTTCATTAAAGCTCAAATCCAAAGGTTTACCCACATAAATATTCTCGTGGGAAGTCGCACGTATCCCTTCTTCGTCCAATAGTAATTCTTCGTACAGCTTCTCCCCGAACCTGAGGCCTATAAACTCAATCTTTATATCCTCATCGGGAATAAACCCGGACAATCTTATCAAATCCTTCGCCAAGTCCAATATTCTCACAGGTTGTCCCATATCGAGGATAAAGATTTCCCCGCCCTTGGCCATTGCACCTGCTTGGATAACAAGCTGTGCCGCCTCCGGTATAGTCATAAAATATCTCGTTATCTCCGGATGAGTCACCGTCACGGGCCCCCCTTGGGCTATTTGCTTTCTAAAAAGGGGCAACACACTGCCGCTGCTGCCCAACACATTGCCAAATCGCACAGCCACAAACTCCGTCTTACTGCGCTTATCCATGGTCTGGACGATCATCTCCGCCAGTCTTTTGCTGGCCCCCATTATATTTGTCGGGTTAACCGCCTTATCCGTAGATATGAGGACGAATCTTTTAACCTCAAACTCGTTTGCGGCCTGTACCACATTTAAGGTACCCAATACATTGTTTTTTATTGCTTCAGTGGGATTTAACTCCATCAAGGGCACGTGTTTGTGAGCCGCCGCATGAAATACAACTCCCGGCTTATATTGTGAAAAAACCTCCCTCAGCCTGTCCTTATCCCTCACGGAACCTATAATCACTTTAATATCAAATTTAAATCTATATTTGAGTTTAAGCTCGTTTTCCAGCTCATAAGCATTGTTTTCATATATATCAAAAATTATCAGCCTCTTAGGACTAAATCTGGCTATCTGCCTGCATAGCTCCGATCCTATGGAACCGCCGCCGCCGGTGACCAAAATCGTCTCACCTTTCAGATAACCTGATATTTCTTCCGTATGCAGCTTTATCTCATCCCGTCCCAATAAGTCCTCTATGCTGACATCTCTTAGTTTTTTTAGACTTACCTTATCATCCAATATCTCGTATACACCGGGCAAAATTTTAAGCTTGCAATTAGTGCTTTTACATATATCTATAATCCTTCGCAATTCTGACTTGGGAATAGAGGGCAGAGCGATAATAATTTCGTCCACATAATTCTTTGCTGCTATTTCCCCGATCTTGCCTCTTCCGCCAAGCACCGGCACCCCGTGAATCCTCGACTTATGCTTGGTCTTATCATCATCTATTACCGCCACAGGCACGCTCATAAGCTCACCGTGCTTTTTCATTTCCTTTATAACCATAGAGCCTGCTTCCCCGGCACCTATTATCATGACCTTCGTCCTTTTATATGTATCATCCCTTACAAAGTTGTTTAGCCTCTTTAAAATCCTAAAGCTCAACCGGCTTCCGCCGATAAAAATAAAGGTGATAAACCAAGATATCAAATACACCGTCCTAGGCAGCCTCACATTGAAATATTGCCCATAGAAAAAACAAAGTATGCTCTCTGCAGTCGTTGCAAAAAACACCTGTATCAATTCATCGATGCTGGCATAGCTCCACAAGCTTTTGTATAAGCCCAACACCCAATATGTAGCTATCTTTATTAAAGTAAGTATCATAAATGTATTTTTAAAAATTTTTAAATATTGGACATCAATTCTGCCGTCAAATCTCAATAGCAGGGCTATATATAGCGCCAAGTTTATCAGCACAACATCCGATATTACAAGAAATGTTTTACGACTAAAGGATTTCATAAAGAGACCACCTCTCTTGGTTGCTTAATATATTTTTAACGTTAAATAATGTGCTTTTACCGTACGATCAACCTGCCTGTATCTTTTTCATTGATAGGCTTTCAAAAGTTGTTCCAACCTTTCAGTTTTACCGGTTCTACCGTTAATGACTCTAAGCTTCTCTTATTTCTACTTTTATTTTCCCGCTTTCCGTCCAATATTCCATAAAAAATGCCCCAAATACCCCCAGCATCAGGCCTAGGACTCCTGCTATAGCTACGTTAAGCTTTTTATTGGG
>CAYXUX010000211.1:0-2402 GCA_964468275.1 uncultured Clostridiaceae bacterium | reverse complement strand
TGAAATATGGGGGATGAATACCCCCTTTTTTTTATATGCCGTGCCAATATTTCCTTATTTTATTCGGAAATGGCACATGGCTATAAAAGCGGCCTTTGTTCCTGCATGTATTTTGCTGATTTTATCATGTTAAATCAAGCTTTAAATAAGCTTTCAATAGCTTTTAAAAACCTGTTTTTTTCATTAGCGACTGCTTCAACTTTTATTGCACTGTTTTCAGTTTTATTCACTTTTCCCATTTCCTCCGATTCCTTCTTCTTATCAGGTACTATATAATCAGAAAATTTTCCGTTTAAAACAACCCCATCATTAAGATTAAAAGTTTTCGGTTTGGATTTCATAAACTTCTCTTTAAAATTACTATCTTTTAAAGGCATTCTTTCTTCATTAATTGAGGATGTTTTATTATCATAGTTGCAGCTATTATATTCATTATATTTCGATTCGCTTTCCATCAATTTCATAAATTTATCATCCAGCTTTGAAATTTTTTCCGATAAAGATTCTATTCTGTTAACAATTTCATTTGTAGTACTATCACTGTCTGTTTCAAATGATTCCCATTTATCCCCGGACAAAGGACTTGTATTTGATATCTTAAATTGAAATTCTTTCATTTCTGAATTTTCATCCATACTGAATATTTTATCTTCTTCGATAGACTCTTTGAAGCCTATATTTTTTATTAATCTCACATATCTTAATTTTGTAGTATTGAAATTGTGAGGCAGTTGAATTTCACTCAGTATGATTTTTCTTTGTAAATCATAATTCCAATTTCGCATTTTATAGTCTGATATATCCGTTATCTTTAGCGTATAATCTTTTAATTCAAAGTGCAATAAACTAACACTGTAAGGAAAAAATATTTTATTTGAATCCAACAAAGAAAAAGGGGATTTGAGGTCATTTTTTTTCTTAAAGATTAAAAAATTCAGATTTTTATTTTCAATAAAAGAGCATATTAAATATATTTCATTATAAGATGCTTGAATTGTGATTTTTAGACTTTCATTACAGTAAAGGTTAATTATTTTATTTTCATACCATTTTTCCGTAAGGGAATCATATATAAAGTGTTTTAAAATTATCTGATTGTCGTTATTAGCTGTGCAAACGAGGTTAACAATATTATTCCTTATCAATGTTTTAGAAATACATTGATTAATTTCCGTTGATAAAAGTTTGCATATATTGAATATTTCCCATCTGTCCTTTTTTCTGATGGCATGATAAATATTGAAATAATCAGCCAAAGACGGTTTGCTGTAAAATAAAATATTTAAGTTACCATTGATAAAAAAAAATTTAACCGGGAAAAAGTATGTGATATTGGCAAAGGCGGATATTTTATTCATATTCCATCCGGAACCGTCATTTGTAAACAGAAGCACATCTTTATTCAATGCTTCGCACAAAATATAGATAGTGTCATTTTCAGATATTGTACAAATAAAGTTTTCAAAAACTTTGTTTATCAGGACTTTTTCCTTCCCAAAATTGTTATTGTCTATTGAATTATAATATATAGCAGAATCTTTATAATAAAAACAAGTCTTGATATTTTTTGAATTTACAATAATATAATAAGAAGAATTTGTATTCATAGCATACCCACCGCCTATATTTAACTCTATAAATATATATGGCATTATAAAAGCTTTTATGTTGCATATTAATTGTTAAATCGTTACACATAATGTTCACCTAATCATATTATATACTATGAAATAAAAATCAATAAGGTGGTGTTAATATATGGCTTTGCCGGAAGTTAAAATTACCGGCTCACATTTTATAGGCGAAACTGCAATATTTAGGGAATGCGTAAAAGTAAAAAAAGTATTCGACGAATTTGTTTTAAGAGAGTGCATAGACGGTATTGAATTTGAAACAGACGGTTGTCCCGAGAACTATAAAGCTGTTATAAATCCGATGCTTATATTGAGACATTGTAATATTTTAAACCCGCAGATAAGTGATGCCTCTATAAAAAAGCAAAAACGATTAAGGTTTGCCGGTAAATGTTGCAGCCAAGTATATGCTAAAGATGAAAATGGTAATATTATAAGATTAAAAGTAAAGAATATACCGTCAGGATCAAAATTATCTAAAGGTCCTAAAGGAGAGCTTTGTTTTAGTTTTAACGTGAAAAGAGTTTATCCTGATGCCAATCGAGAGGTATTTGATAGATTACTGCATTTTATAGACCAACAAAGTTTCGAATTACAATGTCTGTCAGAAGCAATAATAGATGAAGAAAATAATCAGATAAATAATGGAGAACTAGTTACCAGTTTAGGAATATTTATAGCAATAAAATTTAGCGCTGAGGTACAACTTTGCATACCTGTATTCGGATACTGTCAAATAACAGATGAATGCACGGAAGATGATTTTTG
>CAYXUX010000210.1:0-2474 GCA_964468275.1 uncultured Clostridiaceae bacterium | reverse complement strand
TATAAACCTGCTTAAGTCTTTTAATTACAATATAGTTATAACTGTTATATCCATATTGATTATAAAGGAGATTATATTAAGTTTGTGTGTTTTGCAATAATAAAATGCAACTTTATGAAAAAAATATTTACAACATCCCGGTTTACAAATATGCAATTAATTGTATTTGATTAATGAATTCTGTAATCGATAACTTGGGCCATTAAATATCAGTAAATGGCTGTGATGAATCATACGATCTATTATTGCATTAGTTAGCTTTTCATCAAAGAAAATACCGTTCCATTTGCTGAATTCTAAATTTGTGGTTAGTATTATACTTTTCTTTTCGTAACAACTGGATATTATTTGATAAAGGAGTTTTGCGCCTTCAACATCTATGGGGATGTATCCCCACTCGTCACATATTAGAAGATCCACTTTTTCTATTTGTCTTATCAGTTTTTTCAAGGTACCATTTTCTTTAGTATCTATAAGGTCATTTACTAAGGCTGCTGTGCGATAGAATTTTACTTTCATATTGTTCATACAAGCATTTACTCCTATGGCGGTACTTAGGTGAGATTTACCCGTACCGACCGGCCCGTATAGTATTAAGTTTTCTTTTCTTTTTATAAAATCTGCACTTTTGAGTTCTTCTATGCTTATGGTTTCCGGAATTTCTATTTGGTCAAATTTGTAGTTTTCGAAGGTCTTTATTATTTCAAAGCCTGCTTGCTTTAGGTATCTATTCCTCCTTGAGATTTCTCTATGCCTTACTTCTATTTCCAATATCTTTTCTAAGAATTCTTCGTGAGTTTCGGCTTCTATGGTTTCTATATTGTTATCATATTTGTCCCTAATTTAAGTTGCTTGCAGTACTCTTTAATTTTTGCATATTTTGCTTCTTTCATATCGCCGTCACTTCTTTTTTGTAGAGGGTATCATATATATTTATATTTGTTTTATAGGTTGTAATTTTAGGAACCGGGAATTTTATATTTATTTCATTTTTTGCATTTATTGCATCTGCATCTTTATTCTTAAGTCTGTAATAGGTTAAGTAGATACTGTCTATATCGGTAATTCCTTTTTTAATGGTTTCCTCTATTGCAATAGTAGCATTTGCTATATCCTCTTTTTCCTCTCCTTCTATCATTTTCATAAGCATTTTTATGGTTTTCTTTTTTTCTTCGGGTGTTTGGTTACTAATGTAGTCTTTCCAGATGTTAGGGAGTTCGTTGTAAAAGCTCGTGTACTTTATTGCATTTGGCCTTTTGGACATTGTCTTTAGGTAAGGATACCATTTCATTGATTCTTTGCCTTTTTCATATATCCGGTCATGGCTTATTATTTCGTTGTATTCTTTGTCCATAAGTTTTATTTTTGTTGCCGTCGCTTTTAGTATTATTTCTTTATTTGCATAGGCAGGAGACGCAGAGTATGTATTTGTTTCATATTCTATTTTTCCGTATTTATTAGCTTTTATATTTCTTATTCTACCTATTTCAAATTCTTTTGCAGGTAGGGGAAACATCAGTTCTTTTTCTTCGGTCAAAAACTTTTCTATGGTTTCTCCTTTTTTGTAGTGGTTTCTTTTGTTATCTTTATCGCTTTTTTGCAGGAGTTCTTTGTTATATTTTTCTATGTCATGAAATTCCGGCACAGGAACAAATATGTTTCTTCTTATATACCCTATTTTATTTTCTATATTCCCTTTTTCGTGACCGCTATTGGGATTACAGAAGTTTGGTTCAAATTTATAGTGAAGAGCAAATCTTTCAAATTGGTTTACAACGGTTCTTTCTTTATTTTTACCTAAGATTACTGCTGCACTTAGGTTGTCAAACCATATTTTGTAGGGGACATTACTTATGTGGTTAAATATTCTTTTCAGCCCTTCTAATAGGCATTCTTGGTTTTCGCCTTTAAATATTTGGGTATATCCTGCGTTGCTGTAGGGAAAAGACATGCTGATATAGTGTCCTTTTATTTCTTTTCCTTTTTCTATGAATAGGGCTTGACCGAAGTCTACTTGGGCTTCTCCGCCAGGGTGGCTTAGCGGCAAGTATCCGCATTCATCTTCATATATTTCTTTTTTTCTTTTACTTACATAGTCTGATATAGTACGGTATTTTACATTCAGCAGTTCAGGATATTCCACTTCCAGCCTTTCGTATATCCTTTTTGCAGTGTGTCTTTGTTTTACCGGAGCTGTTTTATCTTTTATCAGCCACTTGTCAATTACAGGTATAACAGAGTCTATTTGTCTTGGTCTTCCTCTTTTTCCTTCTTTTTTTGTTTTTGCATTAAAGTCATCTTCTTCAAGGTATTTTATTATTGTCCTATAATTATGCCCTGTATCTTTTGTTATTTCTTTAATATTTTTTCCTTTACTGTAGTACATTTTTTTGATACGCTTTATTTGTGTCATTGTTAACATTCCTTTCTCTACCCCCTTTAACTTCTTCAATTAAAGGGTAGTTTAGTTTGGG
>CAYXUX010000209.1:0-2508 GCA_964468275.1 uncultured Clostridiaceae bacterium | reverse complement strand
CCTACACATAGCATTTGTTTTTTAAATTATATCATGAATTTCGAAGAAGTTTAAGAATATAGTATCATGTTTAATAGGTAAAAACTATTGACAAAAATAGAATTTGCGGTTAATTTAATATTAAATACGAAATCTAATTGCCCTTCCTATAAAATACATATAATGTAATACTTATTTAGTACAGTTCTAGTTAAGTTTGCAATTTAGAAAAACCGTGTAAAAGGGTACAAAGAAGATTACAATTGATACGGTTCATTTGCTAAGACAGGTTGGAAAGGTTGAAGGAGATCTAAAATGATTATATTTTTAATTAATTTTTTAAAACTTCTTATATATTTTATTATTTTTGCTACATGTGCCTTAATTTTAAGGAAAATTACAAAAATTCCTGATGAATTTTATCGCAAGATATTGCACTTTATACTTTTAGGATCGACACCGGTATTTTTATATGTATTTAGCACATGGCAAGGCTCGGTACTTGCATCGGTATCATTTGCAGTACTAGTATACCCTATCCTGTCTCTGGGGGAAAAACTTGAAGGATACACAAATATTCTTGCCGAACGGAAAAGCGGTGAAATAAAAAGAAGTCTTATTACAGTATTTGGGATGTTTGCGGTTGTAATCACAATATGTTGGGGGCTTCTTGGAGCTAAATATCTTGCTTTAGCCGTTATTCTCGGATGGGGGATTGGAGACGCCGCCGCAGCTCTAATAGGAAAGAAATTCGGTAAGCACCACTTGAAAGGTAAATTTATAGATGGGAAAAAAACTCTTGAAGGAACTGTAGCCATGTTTATCGTTTCCTTTATCACAATAATTACTGTACTGATTTTAAACTCCCAGCTATCTTGGTATTTAAATATGTCAATTTCAATTATTGCAGCCGGTGTGTGTTCAATTGTAGAATTAAATACAAAAAACGGATTAGATACATTAACTTGCCCTGCAGCCACGTTGGCTACTATGCTTCCTCTTCTTCGTCTATGGGGAGGCATACTATGAAAAAGGCTGAGAAATCAGGTACCCGGACTTTACTGATGTCAGTGGTGTTAAGTTCACCCGGACCTATAGTTATGGGAATTGGATTGTTTGTGGGTAGAAGCTCTACCCAATTTGCGGACTTTATACGTCGTTTTGCCGAATTGTGTGCAATTTTGGTGTCATATGTTATCTATCGCATTCTCCACAAAGATGAAATAGAACAAGAAGATATTTATAAAGAGAAGTTAGAGCGTATAGCAAACCTTTGTGTAGGTACGGCTATGTGCCTTAGCAGTGTGGCAATGCTTCTCATCACTTTTCTTGGAGGAAGCTCTGACAAAGGAAATGTTATACCGGGATTAAGTATTGCTTTTTTAGGCTTAACCACAAATTCTTGGTTTTGGCTAAGGTATAAAAGGCTTGCCAAGGAGAACGAAGATGCTATACTTTTGGTACAAAGTCGCCTTTATAGGGCAAAGTCCTTTGTCGATGCATGTGTATTTATTGTGCTGTTAATTGTAACAATTGCACCGTTTTCGAAAATCGCATATTTTTCCGATATGGTTGGGGCAATTATCGTATCCGGCTATCTTATAGCAAATGGGATTATTATTTTGAAACAACATCTATATCCCATACCATCTTAATTATGTCAAATATATAATTTGGATTCTCTCTTCATATTCTCCATATCATTAATCCTTATAGTGTATTTTTGTGATCAAAGTAGGGGCAGACGATCCAGTCAGCTTTAACCATGTATGACGCATCATTCTATTTATATTCAGTACTACATATTTTTCAATAGTAAGAAAATGTAACTTATATTGACTAAATTCAGTTAAAGTTCAGATATAAAACATTTGTAATTCAGTTTTATAATATACAATTAACACCATAATGAATCTCGTTATCTTGAAAGGTAGCGAGATTCAAGAGAGGAGGTAAAGGATGAAAGGAAAGGGCCGACACGAGCACAAATTATATATAAATATGTCCGATTATATGCAAATTTCATCTAAGCTGATTATGGAGGAAGCTCAAAGACTGGCTTCTTTGGTAAATGATATTTTGGATGTTTCTAAACTGGAAAGGGGAGCCATGGAGCTTAATGCTACCACCTATAATTTTACAGAAAGTATTGAGCAATTAGTGGATAGAGTAGCAAAATTAGTGGATAAAGGAGGCTATAGTTTTACCTTTGAATATGAAGAAAGTGTATTTGTGAAAGCTGATGAAGTAAAAATAACACAGGCTTTTTATAATCTGCTTGTTAATGCTATTCATTATAGCAAAACCGATTTGCATATAATTATCCGGCAAATCACATCTGATACAAGCGTAAAGATCGAGGTAGAAGATCATGGAGACGGTATAAAAGAAGATATTCCTTACATTTGGGATAAGTACTATAAAGGAGGAGAAAAGCATAAGCGTGCTATTACCGGCACCGGGCTCGGCCTTTATATTGTAAAGAAAATTATTGAGCTTCATGGCGGCAGCTATGGTGTAGAATCGAAA
>CAYXUX010000208.1:0-2517 GCA_964468275.1 uncultured Clostridiaceae bacterium | reverse complement strand
GTGTGTTTTGCAATAATAAAATACAACTTTATGAAAAAAACATTTGCAACATCCCAGTTTACATTTATGTAATTAATTGTGTTTCATTAGTGAGTTTTGTAGCCTATAGCTCGGACCGTTAAATACGAGCAAATGACTATGATGAACCATACGATCTATTATTGCATTAGTTAGCTTTTCATCAAAGAAGATACCGTTCCATTTGCTAAATTCAAGGTTTGTGGTCAGTATTATACTTTTCCTTTCATAGCAGCCGGATATTACTTGATAAAGAAGTTTAGCGCCTTCAACATCAATTGGGATATAACCCCACTCATCACATACCAATATTTCTACTTTTTCAATTTGTTTTAATAGTTTATTTAATGTCCCATTATTTTTTGCATCTATTAATTCATTTACAAGGGCTGCTGTGCGATAGAATTTTACTTTCATATTGTTCATACAGGCATTTACTCCTATGGCAGTGCTTAGATGAGATTTACCCGTACCGACCGGCCCGTATAGTATCAAATTTTCTTTTCTTTTTACAAATTCTGTACTTTTAAGCTCTTCTATACTTATCGTTTCCGGTATCTCTATTTGGTCAAAAGTGTAGTTTTCAAAGGTTTTTATTACATCAAATCCTGCTTGTTTTAGGTATCTGTTTTTTCTTGCAGTCTCCCTATACATCACTTCTATTTCCAAGACCTTTTCTAAGAATTCTTCGTGACTTTCAGCTTGTATATCTGAAATATTATTCACCATGTTTGTTCCAAGCCTCAATTCTTTGCAATATCTTTTAATATTTGCATATATTGCTTCTTTCACATTATCACAACCCCTCTTTTGTACAACGAATCATATATTTTTATGTCTGTTTTGTAGGTTGTAATTTTAGGAACAATGGCTTTAATCTTTATTTCATTTATTGTGTTTTTGTCTTTATTTTTAATTCGATAATAGCTTAATAAAATGCTGTCTATATCGGTGATTCCATTCTTTATGGTTTCTTCTATTGCTATTGTAGCATTTGTAATTTCGTTTTTTCCTTCTCCTTCTATCATTTTCATAAGCACTTTTATGGTTTTCTTTTTTTCTTCAATAGTTTGATTGTTTATATAGTTTTTCCATATATCAGGCAGTTCATTAAAAAAGCCTGTATATTTTATTGCATTAGGTCTTTTTGACATCACCATAAGGTAGGGGTACCAGTTCATTGATTCCTTTTCTTTATCGTAGATCCGATCATGGATTGTTATTTCTTTATAATCCTTATCCATAAGTTTTATTTTAGTGGCCGTTGCTTTTAATATTACTCCTTTATTTGCATACGCAGGGGATGTGGAGTATGTATTTGTTTCAAATTCTACTTTTCCATATTTATTTGTTTTGACGCTTTTTATTCTGCCTATTTCAAATTCCTTTTCAGGGAGTGGAAACATTAGTTCTTTTTCTTCTTTTAATAGCTTTTCTATGGTTTCTCTTTTTTTATAATGATTTCTTTTATTATCTTCGTCTCCAAGGAGCAGTAGTTCTTTATTATATTCTTCCATATTATCAAAGGCGGGAATAGGGACAAACATGTTTCTTCTTGTATATCCTATTTTATTTTCTATATTACCTTTTTCATGTCCGCTATTGGGATTGCAGAAGTTTGCGTCAAAACCATAGTGGAGCATAAATCTTTCAAATTGTTCTACAAGAGTTCTTTCTTTGTTTTTTCCTAAGATAACGGCTGCACTTAAGTTATCAAACCATATTCTATAGGGAACATATCCTATGTGCTTAAATATTCTTTTCATCCCTTCCAATAAACATTCTTGGTTTTCTCCTTTAAATATTTGTGTATATCCTGCGTTGCTGTAAGGGAAGGATATGCTGATATAGTGACCTTTGATTTCTTTTCCTTTTTCTTGGAATAGGGCCTGTCCAAAGTCTACTTGAGCTTCTCCGCCGGGGTGTTCTAATGGCAGGTATCCTTCTTCGTCTTGATATATTTCCTTTTTCCTTTTACTTACATAGCTTGATATCGTTCGGTATTTTACATTTAGTAATTCCGGATATTCTTTTTTAAGTCTTTCATATATTCTTTTTGCTGTGTGCCTTTGTTTTACAGGAGCTGTTTTATCTTTTATTAACCATTCATCAATTATCGGTATAACGGAGTCAATTTTCCTTGGTCTTCCTCTCTTGTCTTCTTTTTTTTCAATTTTATTAAAGTCTTCTTTTTCTAGATATTTTATTATCGTTCGGTAATTGTGCCCCGTTGCTTTTGTTATTTCTTTAATATTTTTCCCTTTACTGTAGTACATTTTTTTGATACGCTTTATTTGAGTCATTGTTAGCATTCCTTTCTCTACCCCCTTTAACTTCTTCAATTAAAGGGTAGTTTAGTTTGGGGATGTTGGCAATGACTTTTTCCATTTTCATGATTGCATTTATTTATTGCATTTTGTTGTATTTATATTTTACACTATACAACAATAAGCGGTACAGACGCTTTGAAATCATTGCGAGCCCGGTCTTTATATTTAG
>CAYXUX010000207.1:0-2531 GCA_964468275.1 uncultured Clostridiaceae bacterium | reverse complement strand
TTATATTTTGCAACCATAACTTTTACCTCCCCAACGTATATGCTTATATCATATCTATTTTACATCATTTCCCTATAATTGTGAATTATTTAGTGGAAACTATTCAAAATAAAGAACCTTTTATAAAATAGCGAAATGCACGGATTAATATTAAAGAGGTAGCCCTTACCGCAGCGGTAAAAACTACCTCCCTAATATTTTATAATTTAAACCCGCCCATATTCCATAGGTAAATGCTTTTATATCATATTGCTCACTTGTCTTAAATCGGTGACCCTATCAGCTTTTCCTTGGCTTCGAGGTAATGATTTTGGCGGCAGTAACTTCACTTCCGTTGCAATACCAATCATATCTATAATGTTTTTCTTTAGTTTATTTATAGTTGTTATACAATTTTGGTCAGGTAATGCGGTTTCTACTTCTACCGTCAATTCATCAAGCACACCTTTTTTATTTACAACTATATTATAATGAGGCGACAATTCCGGTGTACTTAAAATAACACTTTCTATCTGAGATGGAAACACATTGACACCTTTAATGATGAGCATATCATCGAACCTGCCTGTAACTCTGTCCATCCTCACATTTACATTGCCGCATTTGCAGCATTCTTTGCTAAGCTTTGTAATATCCCTTGTTCTATACCTTATTAATGGCATAGCTTCCTTTCCGATTGATGTTATAACTAGTTCACCGGTTTCACCATAATCTAGATTTTCTTCCGTATCAGGATCAATTATTTCTGCTATATAAAGATCCTCCCTGATATGAAGACCTTGCCGATAACTGCATTCACAGCTTACCCCGGGACCAATTATCTCACTTAGTCCATAAATATCATATGCTTTTATGCCAAAAACCTTTTCTATCTCTTCCCGCATCTGTTCGCTCCAAGGTTCTGCTCCGAATATCCCTGTTTTTATTGGCAACTTGTGAAAATCAATGCCCCTATCTATCCCTACTTCTGCTAAATGCAATGCATAGGACGGTGTGCAAGCCAAAACCGTGGTTTCAAAATCTTCCATTAATTGCAACTGTTTATACGTGTTTCCCGAAGACATGGGTACTACCGTAGCACCCAACTTTTCTGCACCATAATGCAAACCCAATCCTCCTGTAAAAAGCCCATAGCCATAAGCTACTTGTATAGTATCTTCCTTGGTAACCCCAATAGCTTTTAATTCTTCTGCTATCATCTCTGACCATAGGTCAATATCCCTTGAAGTATAGCCCACTACTGTAGATTTTCCCGTAGTACCGGAGGAAGCATGTATTCTGGCCAAGTTTTCCCTAGGAACTGCAAATAAGCCGAAGGGGTAATTATCTCTTAAATCATCTTTTGTTGTGAAGGGGAGTTTAGATATATCCGATAATGATATTATATTTTCCGCTTCAATGTCTCTGAGTAACTTTCTGTAATGTGGCACATTTTTTTTAACTATATCTACAGTTTTTCTTAGCCCTTGTAATTGTTTATTTTCCAATGCATTTTTCAATCTTCTTCCCCTCCTTTTCCTGTTCTTTTTCCAAAATAGAGTACACGGCCAAACAACTAAGACAATTATCACAGGACAATTTCTCAGCCTTTTGACACTGAGGATAATTTTTTTCTTTCACTAATGTTTTCATAAGGTACACCTCCAAAAAAATTTAGCCGCTTTCTTCTGGGACGAAAGCGACCTTTTCCGCGGTACCACCCATTTTGACATTAATGTCCTCTTTTTGGATTACCTAAATATTATCCCTACTTTTCTTCCAAAAATAAAAAGCCTTTCTTCCAAAAGGAATGAAAAGCTGTTTTCATCAACCACCCTTTGTCTAAAACTTAGACAGTAGTCTTATAAAGTACGGGATTAATCCGATACCCCTTCCCTATATAACGCCGGGAATTTGCGGCCTGCCCTAATAATCATTTCAGGCGGCTTCTCCGGAACGAACTTCAATCAAGCATATCCTAAAACTGCTTTCAATCTATGGCAGTTTCTCCCTAAAGGACTGTTTTTCATCTACTTTGAACCTTCATCGAATTTATTAACATTAATCTTATCACAGGCCATAGTATAATTCAATATATTTTTCCCATTTTTATTAGGAGTTTTAAGCTTTTTGTTTTAAAATAGAAAAGAAAGAATTATATCCATAATAAATGAATAAGAAAATTTGAAGTAAAGGAGATACTTATATGCATAACAAAATTTTTTATTCCTTAGCAATAATTTTGCTGACCGTTTCATTTTATAAAGATAAAACAAAAACTAAAAAGTCCCTTGTCAAGGCCTGGAAGTCTTTTGAAAACATATTGCCACAAATGTTGGGCATGATTACTTCCATAGGAATCATCATAGCTTTATTCAGCCCTGATACTATCAGTAAAATCATAGGAAGTTCATCAGGGTGGTTAGGTGTTTTCATTGCGGCAATAATCGGATCTATCACATTGATTCCGGCTTTCGTGGCTTTTCCCATGGCGGCGATACTATTGCAAAACGGTGCCGGTTATATGCAGATAAGTGCTTTTGCATCAACTT
>CAYXUX010000206.1:0-2534 GCA_964468275.1 uncultured Clostridiaceae bacterium | reverse complement strand
TGGACAGAATTTAAATTAATAATTAAAAAGTTAAGCATAATATGAATATACATGTTACAATTTAAACGAGAATAAAAATATGGAGGCAAAAATGGATTTAAGCAAAAAGGTAGCTGATTATATGAGAGATGAAGCATATAGCCCACTGCTATTTGATGAATTAGCAAGGGCTATGGATGTAAATCTCAAGGATTATAATGAGTTTAAAAAAGTACTTACATATATGGAGGAACAAGGTCTTATTGTGAAGACCAGAAAGAAAAGGTATGGAGTGCCTGAGAAAATGAACCTAATTGTAGGTATGCTGCAGGGAAGCCCAAAAGGTTTCGGTTTTCTTATTCCCGATAATCCCGGAGAAAAAGACTTATATATTCCTGTTGAAAATTTAAATGGTGCTATGCATAACGATAAAGTTATTGCAAGAATCACCACGAGAAGTGTAGGAGGGAATAAAAGAGAAGGAGAAATAATAAGGATATTAAAAAGAGGAAATGAAAAAATAATCGGAACTTTTGAAAAAAATAAAAAGTTTGGCTTTGTAACACCTGATGATAGAAGGATTTATCAAGATATATTTGTTTCAAAAGATGATTCCGGCGAGGCAAAAGATAGTTATAAGGTTGTAATTGAGATAACAAAGTGGCCGGAGGGAAGGAGAAACCCTGAAGGTAAGGTAATTGAAATATTAGGGCATAAGGATGATACAGAGGTAGATATTATTTCAATCATTAAAGCACACAATCTTTCCGAGGATTTTCCCCATGATGTGAAACGACAAATATCAAAAATGCCTAAAGAAGTAGGAGAGGAACAAGTTTCCGCTAGAAAAGATCTGCGTGATAACCTTATAATAACCATAGACGGAGAAGATGCAAAGGACTTGGATGATGCCATATCATTGGAGGTACTGGATAATGGAAATTATATGCTGGGTGTTCATATAGCGGATGTTAGCCAATATGTATTTGAACAAAGTCCTTTAGACAAGGAAGCTTTAAACAGAGGGACAAGTGTATATTTGATTGATAGGGTTTTACCAATGTTGCCCAAAGAACTTTCAAACGGCATATGCAGCTTAAACCCTGATAATGACAGATTAACTCTAAGCTGCAGTATGGAAATAGATAATAAAGGTAAGGTAATAAAATATGAGATATATGAAAGTGTCATTAATTCCAAGGGAAAAATGACCTATAGCGATGTCAACAAAATATTAGAACAAAAGAATAGCGAATTGCAAAAAAAATATGATTACCTATTGGATACATTTAATAATATGGAAAAATTAGCGAAAATTTTAAGGGAGAAAAGAAGAGAAAGAGGGAGTCTGGATTTTGAATTTGATGAGACTAAGGTGATATTGGATGAAAAAGGTAAACCTATAGACATAAAGCCCTATATAAGAGGGATCTCAGAGAAAATCATTGAAGAATTTATGATTGTATGTAACGAAATAATTGCGGAGCATTTTTATTGGAGGGAAATGCCATTTATATATAGAGTGCACGAAGACCCGGATCCGGAAAAAATACAAGCCTTTAATCTCTTGGTTCATAATTTTGGTTATAATATTAAGGGAATGGTTGATATACATCCTAAAGCGCTGCAAGAACTTTTAGAATTAGTAAAAGGGAAAAAGGAAGAAAGACTTATAAATACTTTGCTCCTTAGATCACTAAAAAAAGCAAAATATGATGGTAAAAACATGGGACATTTTGGTTTAGCATCAAGATATTACTGCCACTTTACTGCTCCTATAAGAAGATATCCTGACTTAATGATTCATAGAATAATTAAAGAGGACCTCCATGGGAAATTAAACAATAAAAGAATAGAACAACTGCAGGAAAGGATTCCTTATGTTGCCGGGCAATCATCGTTAAGAGAAAGAGGTGCCGATGAAGCGGAGAGGGAGATTATCGATTTGAAAAAGGCACAGTTTATGGAAGACAGAATCGGAAAAGAATTTGAAGGCATAATATCCGGTGTAACAGCTTATGGAATGTATGTTCAATTGGATAATACAATAGAAGGGTTGGTACATGTAAGTAACATGGAAGATGATTATTATATATTTGATGAAAACAATTATTTATTAATCGGGGAAAGAAAAAAGAAAATCTTTAGAATTGGTGATGTTGTAAAAATAATTGTATTATCGGTGGATATAAAAAATCGAAGTATTGATTTTGTACTTAATGAATAGATTTTAATGAACATGACAGGCATGAATTGGAAAACGTGTTATAATATGATTGATGGGGCATATAACATTGCGTTACTGTTCACACATGTATATATTTATATTTTTTATTGTAGATTATTAATATTTGATTAAGATTGCGTTGTGGAAAGGCTTAGAATCTGTTAGCGCAGTGGAGGAATAGTTGCGTCAACTAACGTCATCCTGAGCGATAGCGAAGGATCTTATGCTTCAATGGAAAACTGCTGTACCGGGCGATCACAGATCGCCCCTACGGCAATCGTAGCAAATATAATAAGCTGCTTATCAGAAATAGTTAGGGTGTGAACAG
>CAYXUX010000205.1:0-2542 GCA_964468275.1 uncultured Clostridiaceae bacterium | reverse complement strand
AGAATATATCAAATAATCCAATTCATCTTCTTCAACAGGAGAAAACCTGGTATCGTTAAGCCCTGCTGATACAGCATTGCGCATTATCTCTTCGGCAATGGATTTTGTTGTAGGATTTATCGTGCCTATGCACCCTCTAAGATTATCATTTTTTTTCAAAGTAACAAATACCCCCGCCCTTTTTTCCAACATTTCTTTAGGCAAATCATCAGGGATTTTTATTCCTCTATTATGTTTTATTTTATTCTCCAAGGTGAATCGTGCTAATCTTACATAGGGGTCTTCGTTTTCACGCAGATTTTTCATATAAATTTCTTTAGTTTTCCTATATTCATCAAAAATACTTTTGCCATCATTACAGTCTTCCCAATTGATCACCATTACTCCGTATCCAACACCGAAAGGTCCTTCGTAAGAATACAGCTTACCTTTAATATGGCAATTATCAAGACATCCCAATAAAACTACCACAGACTTGTAAGCACATTCGCCGGCTGCGGCTATGAATTCTTTTTCTATATTTAAAAAAGCCAGTACGTCGCCCTTTTCTAATACCTCTAAAAAAAATCTATCATACTCCTTCCCTCTTTTATCGTATCCGGCGGGAGCGTCAATAGTTAAACGGTGAGATAAATCCCCGCTGGCAATAACAACCGCATCTCTATCCAAAGCCTCGACAGCCTTTTTTATCCCCATGCCCAATTTATAATGGTCTTCATCGGACAATCCGCTGTATGTAATATGCACCAATTTAACATCTTTATTGTCCTCTTGTATAAAGTGCAATGGTACCAATGCCCCATGGTCTAATTCGTATCCTGTACCATAGGTCTTCGCCATATCCTTTGTAAAAGGAATACAATATACGCCTTCTTTATCAGCTTCATCTATAATTTTTTCAGCCAATTCGGTATCATTTTCAAACTCGTACCTAAGCATGGAAGCGCCAAATCTTCTAAAGTCCCCCGTCAGTTTGTCTTCTATCGCAAAATTCATGACATCATTAAACATAGGCCCGTGCGGCGTGACTATTATAATGGTATCGGGCTTTTGGTTTTTAATTTTTTTGCTGACTATTTTAAGTGAATTTATGGTACTTGATACTTTATTTGATTCCCTTCCCCCGATTTCTTTTATCATTATTGGCGGATGGGGAAGGATATATGCCCCAACAAGCTTTCCCATGATAAAACCTCCGTTTTTATTTTATTCTACACTATTTCAAGGCCTTTTCCAAACTATTCAAATTATCATACATTATTGTAATATAATCTTGTCCTTCACTTATCTCATCATCGCTAAGGCCGTGTGCCGCATTTAAAGTAAGAACATCCCCGTCAATTTCATCAGCAATTATATTTGAAAATTTGGGATTCACAAATTTTTCTGCAAAAACATACTTAATATTATTCTCCAAGCAAAGATGAACTATTTCAGCAAGCTTTGCGGGACTTGGTTCTTGCTCCGGGGACATTCCCCTTATAGGAATTTGCACCAAACCATATTCCTTAGCAAAATATCCGAAAGCCTCGTGAGATGTTATTATTGTTTTTATTTTAAAATGCTTTGAAGCTTCTTTTATATCTTCATGCAATTTATCTAATTTGGCGGCTAATATTCTATAGTTTTCTTTATAGTATTCCTCATTTGTTTTATCAATCTCTGTTAAGGCATCCAAGACATTTTTTGCTTGTATTTTTAGATTTACAGGGCTTACCCATGTATGAGGATCGTAATCATCATGATTGTTTCCTTCGCTTCTTATTAAATCCACGCCTTTACTTGTTTCGACTATTTTTATATCATTTTCCCGCAGATTATCAATTATCTTTTCAGCCCAACGCTCCATACCCGCACCGTTATATATAAACATATTGCTGCCCTTCAGCTCTGCCATAGTCTTCAGCGTCGGCTCCCAAGTATGCGGTTCTACTCCGGCGGGTATCATTTGTACAATATCCGCCTTTTCTTGCGATATTTCCCCGGCAATATAATACATGGGATAGAAGGTTGTGTAAATTTTTAACGGCTTATTTTCTACATAATAGCCATCTTTTTTATTTATCCCTCTATTACAAGCAACGCCGGTGAATAGAAATATAATAAGTATGAATATCAGTAAGCAATTCTTTTTCATCCTTACCCTCCTAAATGCAAATTATTTGCATTTACATTTTATATTATTCATATTGATTTGTAAATATAACGATAAGATATTTGAATCAGATATGTTTAAAACCGTTCATAATTAGACGACAAAAAAAGAATACACCCGTATTCTTTTAATTTGTTATAATCATTTTTGTTGGATACTATCAGCTGTTAAAAACGCCGCTGCTCTAGGCTGTTTCCCAATGAAATGAGGAAATATATATTAGTTTGTTTTTATGTGCTAATGTGCTGCCCATTAGTTCATTTTAATGATAATCTATTTGCAAAAATCAATAAATCTACTAAATATCTCCTGTTGACCTTTTTCATCAAACATTTCTTCGGGATGCCATTGCACACCTAAAATAAACCTATCTTCATCAATATATTC
>CAYXUX010000204.1:0-2559 GCA_964468275.1 uncultured Clostridiaceae bacterium | reverse complement strand
GCATTATAAACAATTTGATAATAAACCTGATAGTACGAATGCGTTTATCAAATAAGTTTTGTTTAAGCAGGATATACGTTATCTCTACTGCATTTAAGAACATAGAATAAATATGTAATTTTGAAGACATGACTAAAGGGTTAGTAGGAAATGAATATAAGGAAGTAGGACTGATGTCTAATAGTAGTGGTATGTTGTATAGAATAAAAACAGAATATAAAGTAAATAGCACCCTGCAGAAGACGGTTTATTATATAGGAAACTATGAATGCGAAGTCTATCCCAATGGTAGAATAAGAGAGATAAACTATATCAATACAAGTACAGGACATACCATAGTACAGCTCAAAGACAATAAAAATAATATACCAACCGACAGTCTATACTATATCTTTAAAGACCATTTAGGCAGTTATGACAGAATCACTAACCAATTAGGCCAAACAGTAGAAACCTATAGCTTTGATGCCTGGGGTAACAGACGACAAGCCAGCGATTGGACAATCAAAGACGTTAGCGAGACACGACTCTTCACAAGAGGCTTTACCGGCCATGAACACTTAGACGCCTTTGAGACCATAAATATGAATGGAAGACTCTACGACCCAACCTTAGCCCGTTTCTTAAGCCCCGACCCATACGTCGCTAGCAACACCTTCACCCAAGACTACAACAGATACTCATACTGCCGAAACAACCCCCTACTATACACCGACCCAAGCGGAGAGTGGATACATTTGGTTATTGGAGCAGCAATAGGAGGAGTTATGAATTGGGCAATGAATGGAGCAGAGTTTTCATGGAGAGGATTAGGGTACTTTGGAGTAGGTGCATTGTCAGGAGCATTAGGTTCAGGCATAGGGAGTATAGTGGCAGGCAGTATAGGGGTTGCGACTGATATTGGAGGGGCAATTCTTAAAGGAACATTTTCTGGGGTTTATGGAGGTTATGTTGGAAGCTTCACTAATAGTGCAGGAAATGCATGGATGAATAATTCAAATTTTCAACAAGGATTGCAAGTTGGTTTCGATGGAGGAATTCATGGAGCCATTGGAGGAGCTTTAATTGGAGGAGTTGTAGAGGGTATAAAATTTCAAAAACAAATAGCTACTTTTAGAAAAGGGTGTGATAATTTAGGCGTTAATGAGGGAGAGTCTGTGCCAGCAACAGACCAATTCTTATTTGAAGCTCAAAAAAAATGGTATCCAGATGCACCTATGAATAATGTGAAAAAATTTACTGTTGAAGATGTCCCTGAAGATTTTTTTACATCAGAAAAAACAATCAATAGTGCAGGAGCTACAATACCTACATCTTATATTTCTTCGAATAAACTTACTAGGTATTCAAATGTGTATTTTAATAAAAACTTAGCTTTTAAAAATGCAAAAGAATTGTTTTTTACAATGGGACATGAATTAGTCCATGTTTCGCAATATGCCTCATTAGTAGGACAACAAGCAAGTCTTATTAGAACCCCATATTTTCAAGATTTGATAGATTTACACGCATATAGTTTTGAATGTTTTTTAGGGAGTTCTAATTCAGGTGGATATACAAGTCAAGAGATAGTGAGTCTTGCAGCAAAATTTTCTAGTCATTTTGGACAGATGAATTATATTAATTTTTTATGGACAAAAAATGTTTTTAAACCATTTTAGTAATGAAAGGATTTAAATTGTTTATATTATTTTTCTTTGCATCCTTTAGTTCATATTCTCAAAAAGCATCAGTAGAATTGACTATTGAATGGCAAAAGGAACGTGTCTATTTAAAGCAAATAGAAGATGGACAGAAAGAAGTATTAGTTCCGTATTTGGTCATTACTTACAGAAATATATCTAATGAATATATTACTTTAAAGAAAGCTACTCCAGATGACTATTATCTTACAAATGTATCCCTAATTATGTATAATACAAAAATGCAATATGATGAACGAGTTATGTATTTAAGAGATTATTCGTCTAATAAATATATTTATAAGCTTGGAGGTTTCATTATTGATGAATACTCAAAAAATACTGAATTTAGCTCTCCGATTATAGATTCAGAAATTGTATCTCATATAATTAATAGTGATTTATTTGAACTTTATTGTGTGTTGACCGTTCAAAAGGAATTGGAAGTTAATGGTGTAAATAAACAACTTAGATGTTTTAATTATCCTGATAAAGATTATATTACGTTTAAGGAAGCCCAAAATATATTATTTGATTATCAAAAGTTAGATTCTGAGTTTGATCAAGTACTAACTTTAGAGCCTAATCAAGTAAAGAAGCATCGATTAAGTTTATTAGGATACTTGGCAGTAAAAGGAACGTTTATTTTTAAAGTTACTGAAGATGATATAATACTTCACGATTTTCCAAATATTACTTTTAATGATAAAATATATAAGCCATTGACAAAAGATGAAATATCAACAAGTAGCGTTCAAATAGAAATAAAATAGTTATCTTAGTAGTGTAATGAATAAGCTTTGCAAATTATAATCTTAAGATTAAGAATAAGGGAAGATGAAAAGGAATGGAAGGAGTATATGGAAAGTTTGAAATT
>CAYXUX010000203.1:0-2580 GCA_964468275.1 uncultured Clostridiaceae bacterium | reverse complement strand
TTATTATGATTTACAAATAGTAGAAGGGTTTTTAACAAACATGTCAAATAATATAATTATATCCGAAAACATTACAAAAACATCCACAATATGATTAGCGATAATGCTATAGTAAAAAAATAGGGTACAGGAGGTATCTTATGCGTGATGTTTCTCAAATCGAAAGGCAGCTTTATATACTTACTTTGCTCTCTTCCAGTAAGAGAGGCTATACAATCAATGAAATTCATAAAAACCTTAATTTGGTAGGAATTTACGTGAGCCGTAAAACTATCGAAAGAGATATTGATTATATGTCTACGGGAAGTTTCTTTCTTATGGAAGAAAGGAGAACTAATAAAACCTATTATAGAGCAAAAAAGTTCGGCATAGAAAATATAATGTTTACCACATCGGAATTAATATCTTTACATTTCATCAGAGAGCTGCTTAAATCCTATATCATGTTAGATATTGGGAATACAGCCGCATATCTGATAGATAGGATAATAAATGACTTACCGCAGTTGGATAAGGCTTACATAGGAATGCTTAATGAACTTTTAAAAGTAAAAGAGTCCTATGTAGGTTTGGAAAGACATTTAGATGAGGAAATAATAAGTATTGTAAGAAAAGGCATTGAACTTCATAAAACGCTCCTTATTAAATATCATTCCTTTACCGGCAATGAAGAAACGAGTAGGGAGTTTGATCCTTATATAATAGAAATCTACGAGGGATGCTATCATCTTATAGGATATTGTCATTTAAGGGAATCAGTCAGAGATTTGAGGATTTCCAGGATAAAGGAAGTCAAGCTATTAAAGGATACTTTTGAAAGGCCGAAAAGGTTCTATGAAAACTATAAGAAAGGCAGATTCGGAAAACTAGCAGGAGAGGAAATGATAGAGCTAATTCTAAAATTTTCCGGGGAAGGAGCCAGGTATGTTTTAGAGTATGAAAGCGCAAAAGCTGATACTTTAATCGAAGAAGGTGACGGTACTATACTATTCCAACGAGCAACGACGATGACACCGGATATTGTTAAATGGGTACTAAGCTTTGGTGCTGATGTAACGGTAATAGAACCGGAAATGTTAAGGGAAGCGGTAGTGAAACATGCCAAAGGGATGCTGAAGGAGTATGAAAGTTAAGGGTAATGGGCCATACTTTGCTTATAAGTCAAAACCTATACCGGTAAGCCGTGTCTGGTCATAGCAAATAGTTTTGCAGTTATTAAAAGAAACGGGATGATAGAAAAAGCATAAATATAGTAGAAATTAAAGTATTGTCATGCTGATATAAAGAAAACAGAAAGGATGCCAATAGAGTTCTAACGGGTAATGTAAAGTATATATTTTACCTGCAAGGAAAATTTATCATATACTATAATTTCAATAATTTTTTAATTTTTAATGCTATTGACACTTGCTCAATAAATTTGAAGTTATCACTTTCAAGGTTTAAGTATCTTTTAGCCTTGGAAATTCTGTATCTAACAGTATTTTCATGTTGATTTATTAATGCTGCAGTTTTCTTATAGTCTCCGTTACATTTTAAATATGCTTCGATGGTGTTGATTAATTCGTATTTATCTCCACTTCCTTCTGACTCCACTAAAGGATTAAGAATATCAAAGTAAAAATCCTTTAATATTTTAGAATTTTTTAACGGATGTAAAATTTTATAAACGTGTGTATCTTTATAATAAACTTTTTTATTGTCTAATATATCAGATATTTCATAAGCTAAAATAGATTGTTTTAAACAATCATCGAAGTGCTCAATTTCTGAAAAAATATCACTTATTCCCATGTGATAGTTAGTAACGAATTCTTTGAATATAGGGTCTGCTTGGGTATAATACATATCCAGAGAAGAACTTTTATCAAAACTCATTAATAAAAAGATTCCATTTTTATATATTACGGGTTCAATGCCTTTAATAATTTTGAAACTGGATATAAGCATTTGTTTTCTCGTTTCATCAAAATCATCAAGTTTTATATAAAATGAAGCATAATAAGTTTTAAAACTCTTGATAATTTCATTAGCAGTAGAGATAACAAGCTTTCTGCTTACATCGTTTTCTAATATTTTCTCTATTTTCATTTCATAAATTGTTTCAGATTTATCGGTAAGGATCATTTCCATTGTAGTCTTAATAACATCCGCATAGGGTATATTAGAATCTATAAAAACAAAGGGAAAATTATTTTCGTTACATAACTTAACGATTTTATCAGGGAGCATTGAAATATATTCTGTTATAACGAATGTTCCAGAACATTCGAATTCAATATAAGTTTTTATAAAATCATATAGTTCTTTCTCGTTTTCTTTAACAATATAAAAACTGTTTATAAATAGGTCGCCTTTCTTGATTAACCCCATGTCTTTAATATCATCGGGAATAGGGCAGTCCACAAAATTAATTCTTTCTATTTTATTGTTCAGCCCATTCTTACCGGCTGCGATTTCCGCATCTTTAAACAACTTATTTGATAACAAATCTTTGATATGTCAACCCTTTTTTGGACATATCAGTCTCCTTCATTAAAAGATCAGGCAGACGATTGGTTTGAGCAAGAAAATGCAAAT
>CAYXUX010000202.1:0-2629 GCA_964468275.1 uncultured Clostridiaceae bacterium | reverse complement strand
AATGTATTGATTTATAAATTTTAACATAAATCCACCTCAGAGATATAGTTTTAACAATTCCTTTCATCCATGTCTTTAAATTGTTATAGTTCACTTATAATACTAACTTAAATTCATTATATCAGTGAATTTTCGCTACGTGCCTCAATGCATGCTTCGAATTAATTCAAAGCTCATTGTCACTCTGAGCGATAGCGAAGAGTCTTTATGCCATCGAACCATTGACTTCACTTGCTAGGGTATTCCTCCGGTGTCAAGATCCTTTGGTTAAAACCTCAGGATGACAACTAGCATGGTTATATCAGCTATCCGGTAATGTGTGAACTATATCTTTAAACTCGTCTCCAACTCTAATTATACCACAAAAACATTTCATGGCTTTTATATTGCTGAAAAGTATATATATAATTTCTTGCTTTAATCCTTTATATCAATTAACTTATACTTTAAATATATTGGACTAATTAAGTAGACGGAATCCTTTGATGTTAATGATGTATTCCAAATCCTGCAATATGATTCTAACTATAGTCACTTTATTATAATAAAAAAACACCCCCTAAGAATTTTATCAAGGGTGTTTATAGTCATATGTTCAGTCTGACTCCCTACTGTATTTCCCAGTAATATATTATAATTTATTTTAAAAATCCTAATTCATCTAAATATGAATATTCCCTCTGTATTTCTGAAATATCAAAATGCGGCTTTATCTCATGAACATTTTTAGATATTTCCTCCCTATTGCAATTCCAATTATTCATAATATAATTTCGATGTAAGTAAACTATTGTAGTTAACAATTCCAATTCCTTAGCTGCTTTATTGCCGAATAACCTAATCACTTTTTCTATGTCCGATTGATAGGTAGATATAAAATCGCTCTCCTTTTTTATTATCTTTTCGATATTATTAGAAGGCTTTAAACTATAACCGCAATGTTCGGTATGATAAACCACTGTTTCAACCGAGATAATATTCTGGTGTCTAGCCCAGTCAATATCCTCCATAACCCTTGAAGAATAAGGGCCATAAGTATAAATATTAAAGTCATAACCTAGAGGTATCTTACATACTACCTGTAATAAAAAAATTAGCTTCATCATTGCAGTTTTACCTAATCCCGGCTTCATTTTTGTAATTATTGAAATCACACCTATACGCTTATCAAAATTTCCCATTACATCTGCCTCCTTATTATAATACTATTATATCTGCTCTACATAAAATCTTTGTAAACATGGTTTTTCTATCATACTCTTTACAATGCTTGATTTCTCACTTAAAGGCTGTATTTTATCCTCTTGATAAATAAAAATATCTTTATCTAAATTATACCATGATGTTGAAATCTTATCATCTAAATAATATTCTGTATCATTGTAGGTTTTCTCAAGCCTATCTATTTCCTTTTCCTCAGCCTCTGTAGGAACAAGTTGAGTCTGATATAAACATTTCCAATGTTTACGCTTAAGTATGATATTACCGTGTTTACCACCCAAACCTTTTTTTAACGCAGCATAGATAGCCCAGTCGTCAAACTTTAAATATTCGCAGATATCTTTTGGATAAGGAAAACACCCATTATTAGTTTTTATTTTATTTAAAATTTCCTTAGTAGCACAAGAAATATGATAGTCATAAATTCTTCTTACTTTATGAAAATACACCTGCGTAAACATTTGGTAACGTGCAATTACCAAGCTCTCAGCTATATGCCAACCACCCTCCTCTATTGCCAGAACAAGCGCACCTGTTTCTGTTTTACCCACTGTTATGCAACTCACCAGCCTATTCTTATCGTAAATACCATAGTTTACACCCAAGTGTAATGAATCCCTCAATAAATAATCAGCTCTATCTGCATCAATTTGACCGGATATCAATTCTTTCCATAACAAAGATGTAGCTTTTATTCTGACAGTTGTATCTCCAAGTAATGCTGTTACATCATCTACTCTGATACGATAATTATCATTTACAGGGTGTTCCTCAATAATCTCTTTAAAAATATTCTTTATTATTTCAATACTGTATTCTTCATGCTTATACCGTTTAAATTCGCCCTTTACATAATTATTATGTTCAGGTGGCAATAATGGCATTAAATCTTCCCCGGAGTGAGAAAAAGGAGCATGACCTATATCATGAAGCAAAGCAGCCAATCTTACTATTTTACGGTAAATTTGTATGCCCGATTCTTTCAAAAAAAGTTCATCTTCTAAAAATTGTTTCCTTTTAGCAACAATGCTATCAAACATATCTGTTGCCATTTGCATAACACCAATAGAATGCTCAAATCTTGTATGTGAAGCTCCCGGATAAACCATATCTGTTAATGATAATTGTTTTATTCTTCTTAATCTTTGGAATACGGGATGATCTATTATTTCACACTCTTGTTTATCAAGATAAATAAAACCATGCACTAAATCTCTAATTCTTCTGACCTTTGTCACTTTTCTCACCCCAAAATAAACAAATATTTAATCTATGAAATAAACATAAAAGTATGTGAATATAATCCTATCCTCCTATCTCTTTATTTGAAAATTTTTCTCTTGATATCTCCGATATTCTTAGAATATCGAAGATAAAACTTATTATTATTCTACTAATAAAAAATATA
>CAYXUX010000201.1:0-2648 GCA_964468275.1 uncultured Clostridiaceae bacterium | reverse complement strand
TGTAGATGATAAACTATAATTGACAGTTTTCGATAAATAAGAATTGACAGTTTTCACACAATAAATGTAAAAGTCAAACAAATCTACTGGAAATTTTCTTTACAAATCAAATCATAAAAAGCAAATTGTTAGCGGAAAATCATATCTTTAGTAAAAAGACTGTCAATCATAAACAAGCTTTCTGTATAATTAATTTAGATTATGCAGAAAGGGGTCTGAACTTTGAAAATAGAAGAAGGATGGAAAATGTATATAGACATTAAAAAACTTAAAGAAATGGGCTTTAGTCACTCTTCCATAGCAAAGAAATTAGGAATTAGTAGACCAACGGTAATAAAATATGTACAAATGACACCGGAAGAAAATGAAAAAGAATTAAAATCCATGAAAACAAGAACTAAAAAGCCGGAAAAATATCATGGCGAAATACTGACATGGCTTAAACAATATCCTGATATATCTGCTGCACAAATATTTGATCGTCTTGAAGAAAAATACAATACTCTTTGTTTTAAAGAATCTACATTAAGAAACTATATAAGATTTTTAAGAAAGGAATATAACATATTAAAAGAACCAATAATGCGTCAATATGAAGCAATTGATGATCCACCAATGGGAAAACAAATGCAAGTGGACTTTGGGATAAAGAAAGCTATTAACACCGAAGAAAAAGAAGTAGTTCTTTATGTTATTGCCTTTGTCCTCTCTCACTCCAGATATAAGTACTGTGAATGGCAAAACAGACCCTTTAATACAACAGATGCAGTAAGAACTCATGAAAATGCTTTTGAATACTTTGGGGGACATCCCGATGAAGCAGTATACGATCAAGATCACCTTATATTAGTTAGTGAAAACCATGGAGACCTAATCTTTACAAAAGAATTTGCTTCATATTTACAAAAACGCAAATTAAAAGTCCATATGTGCAGAAAAGCAGACCCTGAGAGTAAAGGAAGGATTGAAAAGGTTATTGATTTTGTAAAAGATAATTTTGCAAGCCACAGAACATTTCAAAACATTGATCACTGGAATGAAAGCTGCATTAAATGGCTTAAAAGAAGGGGAAACGGTAAGATGCATTCCATAACAAAAAAAATACCGGCTGAGGTATTCCTTGAAGAAAAGCAACACCTAACGCCGATAATAGAAAAAATAAAACAAAAAACATCTGCAATAAGTATAACTTACCAAGTAAGAAAAGACAATACAGTCCCAGTTCAAGGAAATAGATATACCGTACCAAAAGGCACATATAAAGGAGCCAATACCTATGTTAGAGTGAATAAAATTGGTTCATCGCAATTAATAATATGTGAACTTGAAAGTGGTACTGAACTGGCTCGATTTAGCATACCACTGACAAAAGGCAACCTTGTTGCAAATAATGACCATAGACGAAATAAAACATTAAAAATAGATGAATTAATAAAAGCTGCTGCCAATAAATTTAAAGACCCGGTTAAAGCAACAGCATTTATAAAAGAAATACGAAAAAATATGCCGAGATACACAAGAGACCAAATACAATTAATCGAAAATACAATAAAGGGAGTAAACGAGGAAAGCATAGATAAAGGGCTTGATTATTGTTTAAAGTACAAACTATATAGTGCTGCGGACTTTAAAGATGCAGTAAAACACTATAGCGTGAAAGAAGAAAATATAACAGCCATAGAAGAAATCAAAATAAAAGGTGTTACTCCTGTCATATCGGAAAAAATATCTACAAAAACTCAGGTTAGAGATATATCAGAATATACAAAAATAATGAATAAATAAATCGGAGGATGATAATTTGACTCAAAGTTCTATAGAGGCCACAAAAAACATGCTAAAAGACCTTAGACTCTATCATATAGCAGAGGCCCTAAATGATTTTTATGAAAAAGCAAGAGAAAAATCTCTTAGCTATGAAAAGTTCTTAGAAGAAATCCTATTGGTAGAAATAAAACAAAGAGAAATAAGAAAATTAGAAAAAAGATTAAAACAAGCCTTTTTCCCGGAATATAAGACTTTAGATGATTTCAATCTGTCTGAACAACAATCATTAACAAAGCGACAATTAAATCAATTAAAGGAGCTTACATGGCTTTTACAAGGCTATAATATAATATTTTTGGGTCCACCAGGGGTAGGGAAGTCCCATTTGTCGGTGGGTATAGGAATAGAAGTAATAAATAGCGGGTACAAGGCAAGATTTATATCCATGGCGGACCTTATTCATCTTTTAAAAACGCAAGAGATTTCAAGCGTATCAAGAAATAAAATAAAAAGAATTATAGAATCTGATTTATTAATAATTGATGATTTGATGTTTATGGCCATGGAAAAACAAGAAGCTAATCTATTCTTTCAATTGATAAATAAACTATATGGTCAAACTTCAATAATCATAACATCGAATAAAGGGCCTGAAGAGTGGGGTGAACTTTTAGGTGATGCTGCAATAACTACCGCTATTTTAGATAGAATATTGCATAAATGCGAAATAATAAACTTTTTTAATGATGATAGTTATAGGCTAAAGCATCGACAATCTATATTTAATGATAATTCTTCAAAAGGCAAATCTCCATAAATGTAAATTTTTGAGTGTAAAAAGTTATTTATCGAAAACTGTAAAATGTTACTTGACATTCACA
>CAYXUX010000200.1:0-2649 GCA_964468275.1 uncultured Clostridiaceae bacterium | reverse complement strand
TTTTTCAGTTTTTGTAATCGTGTGGAAATCTCATCTTCCGGTAGTCTTATTTTTCTACCATTATATTTTTTCAATAGTAATAGGCATTTCTTATACTCAATTTCATTAATATAACTGCCGCTAATCAACTGATCTAAAATACCGATTGTTCCAAGTACGTCCACATCCTCATTTATTGCTGCCTTGCGTAATGCCGCATCGCCTGTTAATAAAACAATTTTTCTTTCTTTTGCAATTGCCAAGGCTATACGGTCGTAAATAGATAATCGAGGATAACAGATTCCATAGTTTCCTGCTATATCAAACTCATCTACAGTAAGCTCAACTTTTAAAAGGCCATATTTCAATAGTTCATTACGAATACCGGCGGGAGCTAATAATTCATCTTCTACAGCATCTGAATTCATTATATAAGTGTATGGGAGTTTGAATGGCAATTGAAGTCTATCAATAACAAAAAAATCAATCCATACATTAGTATCGCTGCTTATATACTCCATAATCAAACCTCATAAAAGCAACAGCTTTCTGCTACTTCGTCATATGAAGTTTGTAATAACTCAGCTCCTTTTTGTATGCTGATTTCATTTTCGTTTATTCCACGATATACCAACTGTTCAAATAGAGAAGTGGTTTCTTTTTCGATTCTGATTGGCTCATTCTTTCTCCAACCGGCTTTTGAAGCATTTACAAAAAAATTCTTTGCTACGGTTTTATTAATTATGTTTAATATTTGTGCTCTTTTGACAAGCAAATACATAGAGATACCATACTCTTTTGCCACCAAAATCATATCTTTAGAAATAACAGTTCTTTTAACGCCTAACTCTCTTATTGCGTCTATTTTTGGAAACAGAAAGGCACCGCTTATCGCAGTTGCATGCATCTCAATTTCATTATCTTTCATATTATCCGGCCATTTAAACATCAAATGAGCAAGCTCATGAACAATAGTAGATCTGTTTCTTTCGGGGCTCATATTTTTATTTAAAACGATATATGGCCACTCATTTACAAAACCATTAATCCCAAAAAACTTATTATTATCAATTCCACATATATATACTAATATACCCTTGTTTTCTAAAAGTTCAATCAGATTGCCAACAGGTCCATCCGAAGCTAAATTCAAATGCTTCCTCAGTAATTCCGCGTCCATTTCAACATTTCCGGTTAATTCTAGTGAACCGCTGACAGGAGGTACCGGCATGACTTTTTCGCCTAATAATTCAATGATATTTATAAAACGATTAAAATACTCCTCTATGGATTCCTTAATATACTCTTGCTGATTTAAAAGAAGAGTAGAATTTTTTCTAAAATCTCCGTGAACAAATGTTATGCTTTTATTACGAGTAGTTAAAAAATCTGCAACACGCACATCTAAAGCATCAGCCATCTTTTTTATCAATTTCATATCAGGTTTTCTTTTTCCTTTTTCATAATTAGAAACAGCCATTGGTGAAATATCAATTCGCTCAGCCAATTCTTTCATCGTTAAGTTATTCTTTAAACGATAATACTTTAAATTTTTGCTGAACATTTTATCCCTCCTTCTGTTTATATTATACGCATTATTACAAAAAAGTAAACACCCTGTTGGTATTTACTTCATTTTTAAATGCACTTTAGTATCTATAGAAACGATTTTAAATGATATATTACTGTGTTTATATATAGCTTTACCATTATTATGACATTAAATTGTTTTAGATTTTTCATTGTTAGACTGCTAATACTTTTCATTTGCCGGCAGTCTATCCCTTTCACTATTTTACTTTTTTCATCGCTTCTTGTTTCATTTCCTTAGGCATTTTTTCTATGGCATATCTAAGAGCGGTTCTTGGCATTATATCTCTTTTACTAAGTACATACTGATACACATCATTTTCATAATATTCAGCTAAGGATTTCAGCATCCAGCCATATCCTTTTTGAACTAAATCGTCTTTATCCAACAAAAGCTTGTCTGATATTTGAAAGATATCCTCTTTAAACATGCCCTTTCTGGCAGGTAAAATTAAAGAAACGGCAGAAGCGCGTTTTACCCACCTGTTTTTAGATTCCGCCCATTCTTTAAGATTCTCCATATATTCCGGAAATTTCTCTAAAAAGTCACCCACATTATGATTGCATAGAGTATCGCAGGTTGCCCAGTTGCTTACATACTTATTCACCCATCTTTCAAAAACAAAAAAATCATCCTCTGTATATTGAGGACTTAGGGCATAAGACCAATTGCATGCAACGAAGGATTCTTCCATTATACCTGATGTCCATAATTCTTCACATAGATCAAATATTTCGCCTTTGGACAAATCTTTTATTTGTTTAAAAGCCTTTTTAGCTATTTTTATTACTGTCGCTGTTTTGACACCATATACTCTTATATCCTCTTTAAAAAACCTTTTGCTGCTATTACGGGTTGTTTCATCGGAATTATCTAATAATTCCTGTCTTACCTCTTTTATCAGTGTCACTTTAATCCGCCGCCTTTTATATAGGATTTTAATGGGAATTATTCTGCACTTGCATAAACCTATCTTCTACGCTTTTTATCCTTTAAAAAATCATGCATATCTTCTAAATCTTTGAAACTCATTTGCTCGGCTTGCCTTTTTGCTGTTCCTGTCTTTACAGGAACTCCGT
>CAYXUX010000199.1:0-2702 GCA_964468275.1 uncultured Clostridiaceae bacterium | reverse complement strand
GTCATCCTGAGGCTTTAGCCGAAGGATCTTCCCGTCAATACGAAAGATTCCTCACCTGCGTTCGGAATGACACGGCGGAGACTGTTCGGAATGACGACGGGGACTGTCCCCTATGTTAATCCGTATTCCTCATCCCAAGTTTCTCCAAAGCCGGCTCCAAATATTTTAATATTTCATCTCTGCAATTTCTGTAAGTATCTGTATTCATCAAATAAGGATCCGATATGTCTCCTTTGTCACCGTCGGTCGCATATTCAATCAAAGTGAAAACTTTATCTTTTGCTTCCGGCATAATGCTCAAAACATAACGTTTATGCCCTTCCGTCATGGCTAATACTAAATCCGCCTCTTCAATCAATTCACGAGTTGTCAGCCGGGATTTATGCTTAGTCAGGTCAAGTCCAATTTCATTTAAAGCTATTATTGCATTCTCCGATGCCCCTCTGGGAATATCCACTGAAGTACCTGAAGAATACACATGTATCTTATCTCCCAACCCGCGCTTTTCCAGCAATGACCTCATCATAACCTCCGCCATACTGCTTCTGCAAATATTTCCTGTGCAAACAAACATTAACCTAAACACTGTTTCACCCCTATATTTCTATAATATTAAATCCGGCAGCCTTTTCCATTCTATTCATTACAGCTAAACCCAAATATTCTTCTTTAATTGCTTCTGCGTATATTCTATCAACAGCCATCGCGTCAAATTTTCTCAAAGCATCAAAAAAGTTATATGCCGCTTCTTTATTATCTTTTCCTATTGAAATAACAATAAAACCTTTATATTTATCTTTGTTTTCATCTATAGTGAGTATTCCCACCTTTAAGCCTTTTTCCTTATCCTGACGGGACATTTGCAAAATCTTATCCCAAGGCTTATCGCCTTTAACGATTATCATCTGTGCTTCCGGTGCATAGTGAGTATATTTCATCCCCGGAGATCTGGGAGCCTCGCCGTCAATAATTCCCGCATCTATCTCTACTTTACCCAAAACACTTTCCAACTCTTCCTTCGTGATACCGCCGGGTCTGAGTATAATCGGAATATCCTTTGAAATATCAATAACTGTGGATTCAACACCGACTTTTGTATTGCTGCAGGTCAGTATCATATCCACCTTATCCTGCATATCGTGTATAACATGCTCCGGTGCTGTGGGACTGGGTTTACCCGATATATTGGCGGAAGGTGCGGCAATAGGTACCATACTTCTCTCAATAAGCTCCAATGCAACCTTGTGATCCGGCATCCTTATTGCGACAGTGTCAAGACCTGCCGTTACATCCTCAGGTATGTACTTTGATTTTTTAAAAATAATGGTAAGGGGACCCGGCCAGAAATATGCGATAAGTCTTTTTGCTTCTTCCGATAATGGCTCTCCTATGCAATAAAGAAGCATATCATAATTTGAAATATGTACTATCAGAGGATTGTCAGAAGGTCTGCCTTTAGCATGAAAAATACGGTTTACAGAGTCTTTAGAAAGAGCATTGGCTCCAAGACCATAAACCGTTTCGGTAGGAAATATTACTGTGCCGCCTTTTCTAATTATTGCAGCCCCTTCTTCTATAGCTTTTATATCAAGATTATCTAAATCTAAATGATGTAATATGGTTTTCACGGTTAAATCCCCTAACATATAAAGCTAAATATATAATAGCACAATTATTTTAGGGTAACAATGAAAATTTAGGGAAATGAAATAACTGGAACTATATCGCGTTAAAGTTCAGACATAACTGTAGTTGCAATATAGCTTATATCTTTAATATATGCCGGTGTATATTATAAGGCATTTGCAATATAGCTACATTCGGTGACATCAAAGCATATATCATTTGATTCGATTGCCGTAGGGGCAATCTGTGATTGCCCGTTACAGCAGTTTTCCATTGAAGTATAAGATCCTTCGCTGTCTCTCAGGATGACGTTCCGGGTTGCGCCAAAACTCGTCTCGTTCAAACAGTTGACACAACTAATCATCATTTTTCAATCGTTCAGCTTGATCCGTTGTTATCAAATTATCTATCATCTCATCCAGGTCTCCGTCCAAGAATGCATCCAGGCGATACAGGGTGAGTCCTATTCTATGGTCTGTAACTCTGCCTTGGGGAAAATTATAGGTCCTGATTCTTTCGCTTCTATCACCGCTTCCTACTTTGCTCTTCCTTTCAGAAGCAATCTCCGCATTCATCTTCTCCATTTCCGCATCTAAAAGCCTAGTTTTAAGAATCTTTAACGCTTTATCTTTATTCTTTAATTGGGATTTTTCGTCCTGGCAAGTCACTACAGTATTGGTAGGCACATGAGTTACCCTTACGGCAGAATCCGTCGTATTAACACTTTGACCGCCGTGACCGCTGGAACGGTAAACATCTATCCTTACGTCATTCATATCCAAATCAAAGTCCAAGTCGTCAGCTTCGGGCATAACAACAACAGTGGAAGCCGAGGTATGAACCCGCCCGCCCGCTTCAGTAGTGGGAACCCTTTGCACCCTGTGGGCACCGCTTTCATACTTTAATCTGCTATATGCACCCTTGCCATTTACCTCAAATATAACCTCTTTATAACCGCCAATATCCGTAGGATTGGAGCTTAGAATCTCAACTTTCCACCCCACTCTTTCTGCGTATCGGGTATACATTCTAAATAAGTCTCCGGCAAAAAGTGCGGCTTCCTCACCGCCTACGCC
>CAYXUX010000198.1:0-2721 GCA_964468275.1 uncultured Clostridiaceae bacterium | reverse complement strand
TCCAAGTAGAGATATAGATTCAGCATAGGTTATTATATTTGCTACGATTACTGAGCGATGGCTGAGTTACAAAGCTAACAATTTACAATAAAAAATATAGGAAATATAAAATTTTAAAAAGGCTTGAAAAAACTTTTTTACGATTACTATTGAAAAAGCCGCAGTTTTTATATATAATGTAATATGTTCGTTCGGGGTGTAGCGCAGATGGTAGCGTACGTGGTTTGGGACCATGGGGCCGCAGGTTCAAGTCCTGTCACCCCGACCATCTAAATATTCATGGGGAAATACCCAAGTGGCCAAAGGGGGCAGACTGTAAATCTGTTGTCTCAGACTTCGGTGGTTCGAATCCACCTTTCCCCACCAATATTTATTACGGTTCGGACATTGTATATAAACGTCATCCTGAGCGATAGCGAAGGATCTTATGCTTCAATGGAAAACTGCTGTACCAAGGGATTACAGATAGTCCCTGCGGGAATCGTAGCAAATATAATAAGCTGCTCATCAGAAAAAGTTAAGGTATGAGCAGTAACCAATATTTAACACAAAGTCAAAGATATTTTCTGAATTATTGACTTTTTTTTATGGATATGCTAGGATAATTTTGATAATTGAATAATGATTACCCTTATCAAGAGAGGTGGAGGGAAGGGCCCAATGAAACCCGGCAACCGGCATTGCGCGGTGCCAATTCCTACAGGTTTATCCTGAAAGATGAGGACTTACTATACATTAAAAATAAGCTCCTTCATCGAGGGAGTTTTATTTATTATAGAGATAAATACTGACAATATGAAATGACGGTACAGAAAGTTACAGAAACCGCTATTCTAATAGCGGTGGATTAAAGTTACTAATTCACAAAAAAAAGAGGAGGATAAGAATGGCAAGGAGATTTTTTACTTCAGAATCCGTAACGGAAGGACATCCTGACAAATTATGTGATGGGATATCCGATGCTGTTTTGGATGCCATAATGGAGTGCGATCCTATGGGCAGAGTAGCATGTGAAGTTGCAGTTACTACGGGATTGGTTGTGGTTATGGGAGAGATTACAACAAATTGCTATATTGATATTCAAAAGATAGTGAGAGATACGGTAGAAGAAGTCGGATATACCAGAGCAAAATACGGTTTTGACTCTGATACCTGCGGAGTGGTTATTTCTTTAAACGAGCAATCAGCGGATATTGCCCTTGGGGTGGATAAAGCTTTGGAAGCGAAAAGAGGAGAGATGGAAGAAAACGATGTTGCGGTAATAGGAGCAGGAGACCAAGGGATGATGTTTGGTTATGCCTGTGACGAAACGCCTGAATTAATGCCTCTTCCCATTTCCTTGGCTCATAAACTTGCAAAAAGGTTAGCTGAGGTTAGAAAGAATGGAACTCTTGATTACTTGAGGCCTGACGGTAAAACTCAAGTAACTATAGAATATATTGATGATAAACCGGTTAGAGTAGATACTATTGTAGTAGCTGCTCAGCATAGCCCCGATGCAGAACATGAGATACTGGAAAAGGATATTATGGAACATGTTATAAAACCTATAATTCCCGGTGATATGTTTGATAAAAAGACAAAAATCTATATAAATCCTACCGGCAGATTTGTAATCGGCGGACCCCATGGAGATGCGGGTTTAACAGGAAGAAAGATAATTGTGGATACCTATGGTGGATATGCAAGGCATGGCGGCGGCGCTTTTTCCGGAAAAGACCCCACAAAGGTTGACCGCTCTGCAACCTATGCTGCCAGATATGTTGCTAAAAATATTGTAGCCGCAGGATTAGCAAAGAAATGTGAGATTCAGATTGCTTATGCGATAGGAATAGCAAAACCTATATCGGTGATGGTAGATACTTTCGGTACGGGAATTGTATCTGACGAAAGAATCGGGGAAATAGTTCAGAAAGTCTTTGACTTGAGACCTGCCGCTATAATAAAGGATTTGGATTTACGAAAACCTATATATAAGCAGTTGGCGGCTTACGGTCATGTGGGAAGGACGGATTTGGATTTGAACTGGGAAAAGACGGATAAAGTCGAGGAATTAAAAGCAAGTGTAGAATCTTGACCTTAAAGGAATACCCTAGCCATCTTCCAACATTCCAACGATAGCGGCAATTATCAAGAGTTACATAGTAGGTTTAGTACACGGGATATGATTTTGACAGGTCTATCGCTTGCCTTTGGAAAAGTCCTAACGGTTTCAAAGGGTCCTCCATGCCCCGTGAAACCTAAGCCGACATCCTGCCGGCTTTACGGACTTTTTAACAAAGGCTTCGCTAAGACCTGTAACCAAAATACATAAAGTGTGCTGCGCCTATCTATGCAACTCTCTTAGTATGCGGCTTTTGGCACGTGCCTCATCCCGCAATGCAATCTTAATCAAATATATAAGCTTATACTGCTTTTCCGAACTCTTCCTATACTGCCCTTCCGAACTTCCTCTATACTGTCCTTCCGAACCTCCTCTATACTGTCATTCTGAACCTCCTCTATACTGTCATTCTGAACGTAGTGAAGAATCTTGACCCTAAAGGAATACCCTAGCCATCTTCCAACATTCCAACGATAGCGTCAATTATCGAGAGTGACATAGTAGATTTGGCACACGGGATATGATTTTGACAGGTCTTAGCATGCGACTTTTGATACGCAGCTTTCGGATGACATGTATGTTAGATATCTTGGGCGGTCTGTGGCCGCCTTATTTTT
>CAYXUX010000197.1:0-2752 GCA_964468275.1 uncultured Clostridiaceae bacterium | reverse complement strand
ATAAAATGAGATAATACTCCAATAGAATCTAATAGAGATAGTTAGGTTCATTAAACTCTAATAAAATAAAATGGAGGAAAGCTCATGAATATGAAAAAGATTAGCCAAGAGAAGAATTTACAGAAATGGACGCAGATAGTCAAGGAATGCAGAAACAGTGGTGAAACTGCTGTAAAGTGGTGTGCCGAAAACGATATTAATATAAAAACATACTACTACTGGCAGCGCAAAGTATTGAAATCCGTTTGTAACGAATTAATGATTGCTAACAATAATGTTGAAAGGTCACCTGCTTTTGCAGAAGTCATACTGCCGGGAACAAAAAGATCTGAAGTAGCAATAACACTAAACCTAAATAATATATTTCTTCAAATACATAACGGAGCTGACGAATCAGTGATATCACAGACGTTAAAGGTATTAGGAAACCTATGTTAAAAGATTTCTCGGATATTTCACACATATATTTAGCAACCGGATACACAGATATGCGAAGAGGTATAGACGGGTTAGCTTCAATTATTCAGCAAACATTTAAATTAGATCCATTTGAAGATAGTATCTTTTTGTTTTGTGGAAGGAAGCCAAACAGGATAAAGGCACTCTACTGGGATAAAAATGGATTTGTAATGTTGTATAAAAGATTGGAAGAGGGCAAATTTCAGTGGCCAAGAACTGATAATGAAGTTCGTGACTTAACAATTCAACAATTAAGATGGCTGATGGAGGGGTTAAGTATAGACCAACCTAAAGCACATAAAGCGGTTTCAAAATTAGATTTAATATGATTAAAAAAGCTTTAAAAACCTTGAAAATTACGCAAAATTTTGGAATAAAAAGCTTGTAAAAAGCGTCAATTTGTGCTACAATAAAAGCATGAAAAACGTTGAAAATATCGAAAAAACTGCCACAAAAACCATAACGATTTCTCGTGAAGAATATGATAAATTAATAGCCCAAAACTTAGAAATGCAAAAGCAGATCAAATGGCTTATAGATACAATAAAGCTTAAAAACAATAAAATCTTCGGCTCGTCATCAGAGAAGACAAATATAGAAGAAAGCGATCAGCTAAGCATATTTAATGAGGCAGAAGTTGAATCAAACCTACAGGTAAAAGAGCCTATACTTGAAGAAGTAAAGGCACACTATCGAAAAAAACGCACTAAGAAAGATAGATTGCCTGAAGACCTTCCGGTAGAAGAAATAGAATATACATTGCCGGAAGAAGAGCAGATATGCCCTGCTTGCGATGAAAAACTTCATGTAATAGGTAAAGAAACAGTACGAGAAGAACTTAAGATAATACCTGCAAAAGCGGTAATAGTTCGCCATGTAAGGTTTTCTTATGCATGCAGAAATTGCGAAAAAACAAATACAGAAGTACCGGTAATAAAAGCACCTGTTCCAAATGCTGTTATCAAAGGAGGCTTCGCTTCCCCGGAAACTGTAGCATACATAATTACGCAAAAATATCTTATGGATATACCTCTATATAGGCAAGAGAATGACTTTAAAAGAAAAGACATTTTTTTATCCAGGCAAACCATGAGCAACTGGACAATTAAAAGCTCACAGATGTGGCTGCAGCCCATATATGATAAGCTGCATGAGAAGTTAGTATCTTCTGAAGCAGTACATGCAGATGAAACCACCCTTCAAGTATTGAAGGAACCCGGTAAAAAGCCGCAAAGTAAAAGTTACATGTGGCTTTACAGAACAGGGCAATACGAGAAACATCAAATTGCTCTATACAAGTATGAAAGCAGCCGAAGCATAAAGCATGCCGAAGAATTCTTAAAAGGGTTTTCGGGGTATTTGCATTGCGATGGTTATCAAGGGTATAAAAAAATAGATAATGCAATAATTGTCCAATGCTTTGCTCACGCAAGGCGTAAATTTGACGAGGCATTAAAAGTCTTAAAAGAAGATGAAAGAAAGACATCAAAAGCAATGATTGGATTTGAGTATTGCAATAAGCTTTTTGCGATAGAGAGAAATATTAAAGAATTATCACCGGAAAAAAAGCACGAAAAACGTCAAGAACTTTCAAAACCGGTGCTTGATGAATTTTTAGTGTGGTTACAATCATTAAACCCTGCAAAACAAAGCCGTTTAGGTATTGCGGTAAGTTATACACTTAATAACTGGGAATACTTAAATAACTACATGTTAGACGGAAAGTTGAATATAAGCAACAACAGTGCAGAACATTTGGCAAAAAGCTTTGCAGTATGCAGAAAAAACTTTTTGTTTTCAAACACGCCAAAAGGTGCAGACGCAAGTGCTTTGGCCATGAGTTTTGTAGAAACGTCAAAGATAAATAAGATAGATCCTTTTGAATACTTAACATACATATTTAAAAGTGCACCACAATTAGATTTAACAAAAAAAGAAAACATAGAAAAACTACTTCCCGAGGCATTTCAAAATGAAAAGAAAAAAGACTCCTAACATTGATTTTATTGTTGGCATGGCTGAAGATTTTGTAAACGGCGGTGACTATTTAAATTTCACATTATATTTCATGCATTACTTTATTGAAAAATATGATGCCATGTGTGATGAGGATGAAGTTTATGCAGATATGATAAATTATTATCTGTTTGAAAAAGCTTTTGATGAACACCGTGATGAGCCGGAAGATAAACTTCGCAAGATTATGAAAAAGGCACTTAGAGAATTAAATTCTGATGACATTTTATAAAAGCCCGGCTAAAGTGACCGGGCTAAAAAATTATATATTAAGAAA
>CAYXUX010000196.1:0-2831 GCA_964468275.1 uncultured Clostridiaceae bacterium | reverse complement strand
GAATATTATTTCACTATTGCTTTAACAACAATCTGAGATGCTACAATACCTATAAATAAGGCTGCCCCTAAATATATGTATGCTGAAGGAGGCAAACTGATTTGAACATCAGTTTTTACCCCTTGTTCCCCAATTAAATTATCTAAAAAATCTCCCATGATAATATTTTATTAAATAGTGCGTTAAATTTTGTTTAAAATTTCCTGATACAGTGAATAGCTTATTGTTTTAATTCCAAGTATCTTTTGTGCCATTGCCTCTGTTTTATCCCCAAAAAATCCATCAATAACAAGTCTTTCTTCTACATAGTTATCTATTTTTGAATTAAGATATACTTGTATATTTCTAATAACAGCTTGCTCTGCAGGAGATGTTACTGATGCTGCTTTTCGCTTTATAGGCCATGAAATGCCACTTGATACTTGTTCTGTTAATGGTGCGTTTATTCCTGGAACTTTATTGCTTTTGTTTTTTTTAATAAGCAAATAAGTGATAACTCCCGTTAGAATTAAACTACCGATTATTATTATTGGTTTTTTATTCTTTGATAAAAATTTCTTTTGCATGATAGTTTATAGTATTATAGTGATACTCCAAATTTATCATAAATTTCAATCACCGGTTTTAAATCTCTACTTGACATTTCAGCACGTAGCCAACCATTAAGATTCTTCATTGTGCTACCTACATTTTTACTTAGCCATGTATCAGCTAACCCCCATCCATCGTATGGCTTAATGCCGAATTTTTGAATAACAAGTAATAAATCTCCTTTTGTCTGACATTGATTCAGGTTATCATAAATAGCTTTATTGTCAGTTCCGACACGATCCATAGCAGATAAAAGATTCTGTGATATTAATATTGCCTGACCATCTGTTAATGTAGTATTGCCTGAACTGATTTTATCAAGTTCCTTTTCCATATCCAACACATCATAACTACCGGCTCGCTTGCGTTTTATGAACCTATTTACGCCTAATGCAATAAGAACTCCGACAATGATAACAATACCACCGACAATAATAACCTTGCCCTTTTTAGCATCCTTAAATCCTACCACAGTTGCAGCATTCTCAATGCCTTTACCGATAATTTTGCCAAGTTCCTCCATGTTTAACGATATTTTTAATAACCCTGATATTCTTCCACGTACTGATCCTGACTTTGGATAAAATTATCCTTAGCCTGAATGCCTTTTGAAATCAAATCCTTTTCTTTTTGTATATAAGTATCAGAACCGTTTTTCAAAATCAAGTACCTGGCTGTAAGATAGCCAAGCCCGAACCAAAATAATTTTTCTAACATAGTTTTGTGTTTTAAATAACCCGATCAACATCGAGTCCTTTTTTCTTAGAATCATAGTAATAGACCGCTGCAACGATAGCAAGCGGTATTGCTAATACTAATATGGCTGCTAATGTGCTTTTTTGCATTGTTTTAAGTATTAATGGTTTAACATTATTATTGTTCTTCTGTTTGTGCGTTTCCAGTTTCGAGTGCAAGAATTAACTGGCTTGCCCTTAGTTTCCTGCGCTGTCCGTTACGCAAAATGCCTTTGCGGGCTAATTTGCCTAATCCCTTAGCTTTGACTAACTTTTGCAATATTTCCTCTTTGGTTTCCGGCTTTCCAGTTCTTTCAACTTGTTGCATATTGCTTTGCACTCTCATTTTATCAACAATTTCCTCAGCCAGCTTTTCAATTTCCTGTTTGTCTTTTGCTGTCAATCGTTTTCCCCATGACTGTTTTGCTGCTAAGACAATAGTTGCACGTTCACTACGATGTAGTGCGCCTTGGGATTTTTCACCTTTTTGTGGACCTAAACTTTCAATAGTGCCTCCGGCTGTCATAGGAAACTGAGAATTTATTTTATCCCAAGGAATATTTGCATTTTTACCCATATATTGCTCGTCTCCGTATGTAATGTTTCTGTAATTCATCTCATTAAGATTTTGAGTTATTATATATTTTTGCCAAATCTTTAACTAATACTGGATCAATATATCCCTTCATGCTATCTTTTAATCCACTGGTACCATTTAAAAGATATTGGACGGTTGCAAGTGTATCAGCATCGTATTGACCATAATTTTCAAACTGCAGTCCGGCAATTTTCTCAAATCCCATTTGCATACCCTCAATATCCTTACTTTTATCACCAGGTTTAACTAATGTTAATGACTGGGGATTAAGGATCCCTTTTTTAAAAATAAGGTATCCTATTCCAATACCTGCAAGTAATATGAGAATATTTTTAGTCATTCAATTATGCTTCAACTGTTTTTTTCAACTTGTAATACTTATAACCTTTATAACCGGCATAACCAATTCCACCGATAACGGCAAGTGTGATAATCCATTTTAATGCTTTCATTTTTTCAACATTTTAGCAGTTAATAATCCACCGGCTATTAATCCTGCTATAAAAAGTACATTCTGCGTACTTTCATTCAGGTTCATTGCATCACCGATTTTCTTAGCAACAAAGGCAGGCAGAAGTGTTCCTGCTACCATTAAATAAGTTCTTTTGTGTTTAATCAAGTATTCCATTTTGTTATAATTGTTCGTAAATACTATTTAACCTTTCATAATTCGTGTCAGTATCACTCATTACATTTGCAAAAGCATATACAGCCTCTAATTTACCATAACCAAGTCCTTTATAAAGGTCAACCATATTCTCATCTGCCTCAAATTCCGAATCTTTATTATAATTGATAAAATTGTGACTATATTCATGGGTAAGTATAGCGACCCTTTGCGGTATGGTCATTTCATCAAAATGTTTCTTACTTACCTGCATAATAGGTTTGCTTACATGAATACGGGC
>CAYXUX010000195.1:0-2831 GCA_964468275.1 uncultured Clostridiaceae bacterium | reverse complement strand
TATATATATAATAAATTACCTGCCGCTACTCCCTTATCCACAATGTTTCCCATAAATCTTGGCAGCAGCAGTTCAGAGAAAACTCCCATAAGTGTCAATACGAGAACCCATATCACCTGCATTATATAAGGCTTTAAATATTTTAGTAATCTTATCATTTTGTTCCCTTTCTTCGGAAGTAAAACTAGTTTATATTATATTAATAAATTTGCTTTATTTCACTTTAGATTTAATAACATCAAAACCCAACTTATTTATTGCTTTTTCTACGTCTTCGATTGATAACTTTTCTTCATCAAACTCAAATTTAACCCTTGAGTTATTAAAGGATACAGAAGTAGTATCCTTAACTATGCCGTCAAAGCCTTTTAACAGTCCTTCTATTTTTTGTGAACAAGATGGGCAAACCAATGTTTCCAATTGAATTGTTGCAGATTTCATAACTATTCTCCTTCTTTGCTTATTTTTTGTTTTATTTACTTTATTATAGCCTATAATTTCATCGATATCTACTTAATCAAGTCCTACATATTCCATCTGTTTTAATATACTTTTCGGTGCTATTTATTTAAATGGGTCTGCTAGTAAAATAGAGGATAAGCAAAATCATTGTTAATAAGTTAAAGATTTGTTATACTACAAAATAATAATTCTTATTGTCAAGGAAAAAACGAAAGATATTATTCAGAAAGTAAAGTTAATAGGGGAGATATGATGAACATAGTAAATACGTTGAGTCAAGAGTTGAGCATAAAAACATGGCAGGTGGAAAACACCATAGGGCTTATAGATTCAGGAAATACCATACCTTTTATCGCAAGATACAGAAAGGAGCAAACCGGTGAGCTTTCTGATATCCAGCTTAGGGAATTGGATGAAAGATTGGAGTACTTAAGAAATCTCGAAAATAGAAAAGCAGAGATAATCAGACTAATTGATGAACAAGGAAAATTAAGCGTTGAACTCAAAGAAAAGATAACGAAGGCAAAAATCTTACAAGAGGTTGAAGACCTATATAGACCCTTTAGGCCGAAAAAGAGAACAAGAGCTTCTGTTGCAAAAGAAAAAGGGCTGGAACCGTTGGCCGAATTTTTGTGGAGGCAAAAAGAAGCTGATGTTAGCATAGAGGAAATTGCATCCGGATATATAAACCCGGATTTTGGGGTTAATACATGGGAAGATGCATTAAAAGGTGCTTCTGATATAATTGCCGAGGACATTTCAGACAATGCGGATTATAGAAAGTTCATTAGGAATTTGACATTTAATCTGGGCACTATAAGCGTAAAAGGCTTGACGGAAGAAAAATCTGAGTATCAAATGTATTACGACTTCGCTGAATCCATAAAAACAATACCGTCTCATAGGGTATTGGCCATAAACAGGGGAGAAAAGGAAAAGCAATTGTCTGTTAAAGTCAATGTACCCATAGAAAGAATAATATTAAAATTAGAAGCAAATATAATCGGAAAGGAATCTCCCTATGACACAATCCTAAAGGATACTATAAAGGATTCCTATAACAGACTTATAGCTCCTTCTATAGAGAGGGAAATCAGAAATGAGCTGACTCAAGCGGCAGAAGACCAAGCCATAAAAGTGTTCGGTACAAATTTGAAAAATCTTTTACTTCAGCCTCCAATAAGGGGCAAGATTGTCATGGGGTTTGACCCCGCTTATAGGACAGGATGCAAGATTGCAGTTTTAGATGACACAGGTAAGCTCTTGGATACTGCGACTGTATATGCAACGCCCCCTGAAAGCAAAGTTGAAGAAGCAAAAAAAGAGCTTAAAAGGCTTATTAAAAAGCACGATGTTGAAATTATTTCACTCGGTAATGGAACAGCTTCGAGAGAGTCTGAAAAGATATGTGCAGATATAATAAAAGAACTGGACATACCTCTGCACTATATTGTAGTAAATGAGGCCGGCGCATCAGTTTACTCCGCATCAGAATTAGCAGCAAAGGAATACCCTAATGTGAATGTATCCATAAGAGGAGCCATATCTATAGGGAGGAGGCTACAAGATCCATTAGCTGAGCTGGTTAAGATTGATCCGAAATCCATAGGAGTGGGGCAATATCAACATGATGTATCTCAGAAAAATTTATCAACAACCTTAAATGAAGTGGTAGAGGATTGCGTAAATACTGTTGGAGTGGATTTGAATACCGCTACCCCATCTCTTCTCCAATATGTATCGGGAATAAATACAGCAGTGGCAAAAAATGTAGTAGCTTATAGAGAGGAAATAGGAAAATTTAAGAGCAGAAAAGAATTGATGAAGGTAAAAAAACTTGGTGCAAAGGCTTTCGAGCAATGTGCAGGCTTTCTCAGAATACCTGAATCTCAAAATATATTGGATAACACCGGGGTGCATCCGGAATCTTATGATGCAGCGGGGAAACTTTTAAACATGCTGGATTATGATGAAAAAGAGGGAAATGCCTTGGGAACCGCAATCCAAAAGACAAATAATATGGATATTAATAAATTATCGGAAGAAATAGGTTTAGGTGTACCCACACTGAGAGATATAATAAAGGAACTACAAAAACCCGGCAGAGACCCAAGGGATGAAATGCTAAAACCAATTTTTCATAAAGATGTATTGGAAATGAAAGATTTAAGGCCTGATATGATACTGACAGGCACCGTGAGAAATGTAATAGATTTTGGTGCCTTTGTGGATATTGGAGTACATCAAGACGGTTTAGTACATATATCTCAGCTGTCAGATAAATTCGTAAATAAACCGATGGATGTAGTACAAGTTGGAGACATTGTTAAAGTCAAAGTTTTAGAGGTAGATTTAGAGAGAAAGAGAAT
>CAYXUX010000194.1:0-2837 GCA_964468275.1 uncultured Clostridiaceae bacterium | reverse complement strand
CCCAAATGAAAAATTAAAATTTTTAATTCGGGAGTCCGTGACCCGCGCCCCCGTTAGCTTTCAATAAAGTATGGAGTATGAATGAATTTTACCGATAGGATACGCCCAACAGATAAGGGAATAACGACATATCTGGATGAACTGAAAAATCTTGATTACCAGATTCCAACATTTCAGAGGGACGTCGTCTGGGAGAAGGAAAATGTAAAGAAGTTGTGGGATAGCATTTATAAATTCTACCCTCTTGGAAGCATCCTAGTATGGAAAACTGATATAAAGTTGCAAAACCATCGAGATATTGGTGGTCACAAAATATCGGAAGGCACATTTAGTCGCAGTGAGTATCAATATATTCTTGATGGACAACAAAGAACAACATCTTTATTAACATCTTTGTATGGCGGTAGTATCAAAGGTCAGGATGGATTTGAACCATCTCTATATATTGATCTAACAATAGAAGATGAAACTGATACCGATGATGATAGTTATAAAAAACGTTTTCTATATTGGGACGAAATTAACGACCAAGAAGGTGCTTTTAAAAGAAATACCGGACGGCAGAATAAATTCAATGCTGGTCTTATCGTTAAGTTATTAAGCATAAAAAATGAATTCGGAACTGTAGAGCGCTCTTTGGTCGAAGGCACATACGATGATTATAAAGATTATGATCACCCTATCAGAGAACAACTGAGGAGACTCAAGCAGGTTCTAGATAATTATCGCTTGTCATTTATTGAATTGAAAGGCATCCAGGTTTCAGAGGTTTGCCAAATATTTGAACGAATCAATCAAGCCGGTAAACCTTTAGATATATTTGATATTGTTGTTGCCAAAACATTTAGACCTGAGTCTATTGATAAGAAAGGTTTTTATCTTAGAGAGTATATTGATGATTTTAGGAATATAAATAACAGTAATTTCTTACAAATAAATGATTTCGACTATCTACAAATAATTGCAATTTTAATCAGAGAAAACATCGAAGATTCGGGCGTTTGGAATATCACTCCTCGATATTTAAATAATATTAAAACAGAACAAATCGAGGAGATATGGCAACCGGCAAAAGATGCAATAAATAAGACTTTTGATTTTTTTGAAAACACATTAAATATAAAAGGTCCTCAACTTATTCCTTATAGGTACTTTTACCTAACCATTGCATCCTATTTCTTTAACAATAAAAATCCAGATTATAGTTATCTTAAAAAATATTTTTGGTTTTATAGCTTTCACAATGATGACTTGCTCAGTAATACTGGAGATGTAAATTCACATATTGAGCTACTTGATAGTCAAAAGCATACAAATGGCTATACATTCCCTCGGTTTTTAATTGATAGAGAAACACTAAGAAATTCATCCTACAGTTCCCGAGGTCGATTATCGAGAGCGATATTGTCTCTTTATGCGAGTAAGCAACCCAAGGACTGGAAGTACACAGATAGGAGCGTAATTGTTGATAATTTTTTCTTTTCAACCGACAAGCCAAACTTACATCATATATTTCCAACAGATTATATTTTAAAAAATCCTGGTAAAAATAAACTTAATAACAACAGTTTAATGAATATTGCTTATCTTACTCAGATAACAAATCTTGAAATTAGCAATAAAAACCCGCTAGACTATATTCGTGGTTATGATTCTAATCGTGAATTTGAATCCGCTATCAAAACTCATATTCTGCCAATTGAGCTTTTAGAGTGGTCAAGGCTTGAAGATATGCCCTCTGATGCACTAGACCAATTTATAGAAAGGCGCATTGATTTAGTTATTGAAGAGCTAAAGAAAAATATGAGTGGAGTAAATATTGAAATTATCGATACTAAACAAAAAAGCTAACAAATCGCTGCAGTTGACCGCTGTTCCACTACGCTCCACAGCGTCAACTGAGCTTCGGCGTTATGTACACCATTCTAAGGAAAATATGTGGAAAAAGAAATAATTGAAACTAGTCAATCTTTATCGCCGATTATCGTCGCTTTAATTGGTGCAGTTGCAGGACTTGTGTCTGGTGCAGTAGCTTCACTAATAGCACCTTGGGTTCAATATGCCATTGAGTCTAGGCGCAAGTCAATTGAATACAAAAGTAATCTCATTAAAGAGACTAGAGCTTTGATAGACAAAGCAGACGAAATTAAAGAAATAAGAGCATCTTCATTATGGGGATTCATACATGAAAATTTGAATGAAAAAGAAAGAAAAATTGTTTTTCCAGGAGCTATTGTCATTGAAGTTTCAAACAGTGGAATGAGCGATGGAATGTCGCAAGATGATCATAGAAAGCAAGGAGTAAGTATGATGCTTTCACGATTAGAAAAAGAATGGAAACTGACCAATACATAACAAATCATAGGAGCTAATAAGTTACCTAGCGGCAACTTATTAGCTCTACTCAGCCGTTATAAGTCAAAGGTATACAATGAAAGATGTAATATTTATAAAAGCATATGTTAATTTAAATGATGAAGAATTTGATAAATTAAGTCAAGATGAATTATACGATGGATACAGAGGTATTTGGAGAATTGGCAAAAATAAAATTTCAGATTTAAAGTATGCTTTTGCAATACATAACAATATTATAAAAAATGTTTATTTGATTGATTCATGGCATAATGGAAATACAACAGAATATAGAACTATAAAAATAAATCCTAATGATCCAAAAATAAAAGAAAGACTAGAATTTACGGGTAAAATTGCTTTTGACATGCAACATTTTATAGGAAAAGATGTATCAGCTTATTACAGTAGAGGTGAAGCTAATCCTAAAGAATGAGTGTCAGGCACCGAAATGGGAATAAAACTTAGTTTTATCTTAACCT
>CAYXUX010000193.1:0-2839 GCA_964468275.1 uncultured Clostridiaceae bacterium | reverse complement strand
TAACAGTCTGTATGCTCATTCTAGGCGAAATCAAAATTATCCTCGATTACTACAAGACAACTAGTTTATAATAAGCCCTTTCTGTGCCATGATTTCGCTTATCTTTCATTTCGCTAACAGACTCTAAGTTCTTCCACAACGTAATCTTAATTAAATATTTATAATCTTAAGTAAGATTATAATAAATACATATATGAACATTAATCTATTAATCTCAGACGAAAATATTCTATAAAAGTTACATACATTAATATTGTATACCAAATAAGGCCGTATACCAACAGGTATTTTGGGACATCTCTTTTTCCTACAGCTATTCATTTTCCAACATATACAACTTCCAGACCCCGTTAACTTTTTTATAATATAAACACCACAATAGTGGTGCCTTCTCTCCTTCCAATAGTATCTCCATGCCTACGATCGCTTCATCTCCCTCTATATATGCCCATTTTTGTCTGAAGCCGTTTAAAATTTTGTCTGTAGCCATATAGCCTTCTACATGCTGTTCACCGTCAACACATCTTAAAAAAGAAGAATCATCCGGAGATTTAATATAGGAAGTTTTTTCAGATAAGATTGCTTTTATATTGTCTTCATTTTTAGCAAAACTGGATTTTACAAACATTTCTGAGAGTACTTCAACCGTACTGTCTTTATTTATTACAAATTCGCTTTTGTTTAGATTCTCACTTTTTTCGATACACTCATTACCGCCGAATTTATGATTATACTCATTTTCACTAATTTCCGGGTTTACCAGCTTTGCAAAAAAGTTGCCTATATGCCCTTTACCCAGTGAAAAAAAAGATATAATCCAAATTATCATTACTATAATTAAATAAAAACGAATATTCTTGTTTCCCTTCAAAATTAATCCTCCTATAGAATTGATTTATTTATATATTATTATTGCCCACTTTTCGCAAAATCTAAAAGTCGGATATCATATTAAAGTCCCATTTAGAATAGTATTAATAGGAAAAGCACTACAAGAAAGGGGACTCTTTATGGACAGCTTAAAAACATATAAAACCTCAAGAGCTGATTACAAAGGTTTAAGTGAATTTGAGGCTTTAGAAAAATTAAAAAAATACGGTTTAAATGAAATAATAAAAAAGAAGAGAAAGCAAACTTTAACTATAGTAGTAGACCAATTTAAAAATCTCATGACTATAGTTCTCATATTAGCAGCTGTTGTTTCCTGGTTTTTAGGTGAAAAAGCAGATTCTTTAACTATATTGGCAATAATAGTTCTTAATTCTTTTCTCGGATTTATTCAAGAATATAAGGCGGAACGTTCTATAGAAGCTTTAATGGAAATGTCCGCACCTACTGCTAAAGTGATAAGAGAAGGTGTAAAGTACAACATAAATACAAAATATTTAGTTCCCGGTGATATCGTCCAACTCAGCCAAGGTGACAAAATACCTGCTGACGGGATCCTACTGGAAAGTACAGGGCTGATGGTAGATGAGTCATTGTTAACAGGTGAGTCTGTACCAATCGAAAAGTCTCATAATAAATCAAATCACGTTTATATGGGGACTATAGTGACTATGGGAAAAGCAGATATCATTATTTCTTTAACCGGTATGAGTACAGAGATGGGTAAGATAGCTTATATGCTGCAAGAGATTAAAGATGAGCAAACTCCCCTGCAAAAAAGGCTTTCGGAGCTGGGAAAATATATTGTAGCCATTTGCATCATTATTTGTTTTATAGTGGCTCTTACGGGTATTATTAGAGGGGAAGAACCTTATAATATGCTGCTTACGGGGATTAGTTTGGCAGTTGCAGCTATTCCTGAAGGCCTTCCCGCTGTGGTAACAATCGCTTTGGCAATAGGTGTTCAACGCATGTACAAGAAAAATGCACTGATACGAAAACTCCCTGCTGTTGAAACCCTAGGTTGCACTACTTTAATATGCTCTGATAAAACAGGAACCTTAACACAAAATAAACTAAGTGTAAAAAGGCTCTATTTATGTGATAGATTTTTTGAATTAAATAATAAGTCCTTCTCTTTAAACAAACAAACTGAATTATTCTTTAAATCCTCAGTTATATGTAATGATGCATCCTATGAAGAAAATATACTTGGGGCTACTACATCTACGGGAGATCCTACCGAGGTGGCTTTATTAAAGGCTGCATGGAGTGCGGGAATAAGAAAATCGGATGTTGATAAAGAGTATATGCGCACCCATGAAATCCCCTTTGATTCTGACAGAAAACGTATGGCTGTTGTTGTAAAAAATAAAAAAGGTAAATTCTTTGTTTTTGTAAAAGGTGCGATAGATATAATTTTGGACCTGTGTGATAGACAAATCACTTCAAATGAAATTGCTGCTTTGAATCCCATAGATAAAAGAATGATATTAGAGGCAAATGAAAAAATGGCTACCTCTGCATTAAGAGTGATAGGTACAGCTTATAAGGAGCTGGATGGTTATACAACAGATAAAGGAATTTTAGAAAGTAAACTCATTTTCATAGGCATTTCAGGTATGATTGATCCACCAAGGCCTGAAGCAACAAAAGCTATTGAGAAATGTATACTATCCGGAATCAGACCTGTTATGATAACCGGTGATCATAGGCTAACGGCAGCGGCGATAGGAAAAGAATTAGGTATACTAACTTCGCAAAAAAATATATTGACAGGCAAAGAAATGGACGTGCTAAATGACAAGGAATTAAAGAAGGTTTCTCAATATATATCCGTATATGCCAGAGTTTCTCCCAGACATAAATTAAGAATAGTAAAGGCGCTAAAATCGCTGGGACACGTAGTAGCAATGACAGGTGACGGTGTTAATGATGCACCGGCAATAAA
>CAYXUX010000192.1:0-2844 GCA_964468275.1 uncultured Clostridiaceae bacterium | reverse complement strand
AGTATCCGGATGAGGAAGCCACTAAAAAGTTTTATTCAGAATGGGAGTCTTTAGTCAGTTGGCTTTTATATGATTCGGGTGCCGCTAAGTATAGTCCCGAAAAGTTCGGTATTCCCAGACCATGATGTTATCGTCAACTGTATTTATGATAATGCATATACCTTAAAATTTCGCCGGAGTATAATATACTAGCTTTATCGAGAGTTACATAGTAGGCTTAGCACACGGGATATGATTTTGACAGGTCTAACACTCGCCTTTGGAAAAGTCCTAACGGTTTCAAAGGGTCTTCCATGCCCCGAGAAACCTAAGCCGACGTCCTGCCGGCTTTACGGACTTTTTAACAAAGGCTTCGCTGAGACCTGTAACCAAAATGCATAAAGTATGCTGCGCCTATCTATGCAACTCTCTTTGTATCCGGCTTTTGTAGTAAAGCTTGTACATTTATGCCTGTCATCCTGAGGCTCCTTCTACACCTGTCATCCTCAGGCTCCTTCTACATTTGTCATCCTGAGGAGCATAGCGACGAAGGATCTTGACCATAAAGAGGTGACCCCAGTTTTTTAAGCTTTGTGATTTGGAAGCATATATCATTTGACTCGATTGGCGTAGGGGCAATCTGTGATTGCCCGCTACAGAAGTTTTCCATTGAGAGATAAGATCCTTCGCTATCGCTCAGGATGACGTTTCGAGTTGCGCCAAAGTTTTTTCGTAAATGCTGTATAATATATCCTAGCGCAGATAGAGGTACTATATAACTAGGTAACGAATAGAAATCGGGTGTTTTGTAATGAAAGAATACAAATTAAAAGATTACATAACAAATAAAGGTATTCAGGAAGGGATAATATTTTTTACTTTATCAATTTCGCTGATACTTTACTCGTTATTTAACCATTATAATGCCGGAAGGATTGAGTGGAGAATATCACCCTATCTGTTTCCACTATTAATAGCAGTTTTTATTCTCCCATTTTCACTGTTTCTACTGCATTATGGTATAAAAAAAATAAAATCAAAAAGTGAAACTAAAGATAAAGAGGGCAGTACAATTTTGAAGACCAATGTTCTAGTTACAGTGGCACTATCTGTATTGTATTGTTATTTTATAACTTTTATAGGGTTTGTACCTGCTAGTGTTTTATTTTTGGCTTCTTTAATAATATATTTGAAAGAAAAAAGAACTTGGTTAATAGCATTGATTTCATTATTGTTTTCTTTTAGTATTTATTTTATTTTTGCAGTTTTACTAAATGTTATGTTGCCATAGGAGGCGGTTGCTAATGAAAGAAGTATTTAGTATGTTTTCCTATTTTTTAAACTTTCATTTTATAATTATGGTTTTTATAGGGGCAATGGCCGGAATGCTTGTTGGTGCAATCCCGGGGTTGTCCGTTTCCATGGCAACTGCACTTTTGGTTTCTATTACATACACATGGCCTACGGATTATGCCTTGGCTACCATAATGGGAGTATATGTGGTGGGTGTGTTTTCCGGGGCTATTTCAGCAATTCTTATTAATATACCCGGAGCACCTTCTTCAATTGTAACTACTTTGGACGGATATCCGCTAGCCAGAAAAGGAGAGTCATACAAAGCTCTAAAATATGCTACAATATATTCTTTTATCGGTACTATGTTCGGTTTTGCGGCATTATGGATATTTGCCAAGCCTATTTCAAATATAGCCTTAAAGTTTACACCTATGGATTATTTTTTATTAGCCATATTTGGTTTATCTACTGTAGGTTCTTTGACTTCAAAAAGTTTTATCAAAGGAATTTTAAGTGCCTTACTAGGATTAATTGTAAGTATGATTGGTCTTGATTCCGTAATGGGCACTTCCAGAATGACTCTTGGGATATATGACCTTAAAGCGGGGGTGAGCATAGTACCGGCTTTGATAGGGCTTTTTGGATTTTCAGAGGTATTAAGTGTTATTTCTAAAGGATATTTAGAAGCTGAAGCTTCACATATAACTAAATCTGTTATAAAAATAAAAGATATGCTGAAATATTTTTCTCGTTCCTTATACTATTGCACAATCGGCACATTAGTCGGGGCTCTGCCGGGTGCCGGCGGACCCGTTGCTTCATTTTTAGCATATGGGGAAGCTAAAAGAATTGTGAGAAATCCGCCTGTGCCTTTTGGTGAAGGTGAAATTGAAGGCATTGTTGCCAGTGAATCTGCTAATAATGCTTGCATAGGTGGAGCATTGATACCGATGCTGACTTTAGCTATTCCGGGAGATGCCGTAACCGCAATTATATTATCGGTATTTTATGTCCATGGATTGCAGCCGGGACCAATGTTTATTAAATCCAGCCCCGAGATGTTTCATTCCATATTGGCAGGAGGTTTTATCGGAGGGATTTTTCTTTTAATTCTTGGATTGTTCATAGGTCCGAGAATCAGTAAAATAATTACCGTTCCTAAAAGAATTTTATTACCTTTAATAATTGTTCTTTGTGTAGTTGGAGCTTTTGGATGCAATAACCGGATGTTTGATGTATATCTTATGTTGTTTTTTGGGACATTGGGATACATTATGAGAATGAGGGATTATCCTATTGCTCCTATGATTTTGGCTATTGTTTTAGGAGGAATGATGGATTCGAATTTTAGAAGAGCAATTTCTTTGGCTTCTTCTGAAGATAGATTCTTTGCTGCACTTTTTGGGCGCCCAATCACAATAATACTTCTTATTCTAACGATTTCTGTTATCATATCTAATATTCCTACTGCAAAAAAGAAGATATTATATAAGAGCTAAGAATTCAGTAGCATTCTTAGTATCCAACTTCTGCGGTAAAGTTCGTATGTTTATGCCGGTGTATATTATA
>CAYXUX010000191.1:0-2858 GCA_964468275.1 uncultured Clostridiaceae bacterium | reverse complement strand
ATTTTAATACCGTTATACATATATGTCAACAATTAATAATAAAATGCTATTGCAATTCCTTGAATCAACCCAATTAAGGCTCCTAAAACCCCGCCAAAAAACTCTATGTGCTTGAGTTCCTTTTTGGCTATCTTTAATGTAATTTCCTCCAGTCTAATTAAATCTATTTCATTAATCCTACTTTCCACCATTTTGCCTATTTTAATTTCTTCTGAGGCTTTTTCGTATAAACCGGCTATCAAGCCGTTAATCATATCGGGAGCTTCTTTTTCAATCTGGTCCTCTACATATTTGATTACACTTTCTTTTATAGGAAAAGGAACTAAAAGTGGTATCCTTTTATTTATTTTATCGGATATTGAAGTCTTCAGTATGTTCAATACCATAACTTGATTTTCCTCATCAGATATTTTTTTTAGGATTTCATCAATATTAATCAGCTCTTCTTCTATCGTAGAACCAATAGTAACTGCAATTTCTTTCCTTCTTTTCGGTAAAAGTCCCTGTAGCTTAATTTTTAACAGTGGGATATAGATTGGATATATAGGTCTAAACAACATTTTGATAGCCAAAACATTTGTTATCCAGCCAATAATACCTCCTATGACAGTCGGAATTATCATTTTTACTAACATTGAGTCCCCTCATCCTTATCATTAGGTTTTTTAAATAAATTTAGTTTAATTTATTTTTTGTTTCTAATGTAACAAAACCGCAAATATCACAGTTCAGACATATTTTTATTCTATCGCAAAATACATTTTGAATTGTTTTAACAAGTTCCTTATTTGAAAACCCATCAATATTGTGTAAATATACTTTTTTCGGGGCAATGCTGATCAAACTGCTTATTAGGAAATCATCATTATTAAGACCTTTACCCGATGATTCATTGATTAAGTCCTCATCATTTTCAATATTTATTTTTCTTTTTTTCTCATCCAATAATACATACCCAAATCTTTCATCTGCAACTATGTGAATTTCATCAATTTTTGAATCTTGGATTTCAACAAAATATCTTAACAATTTTATAAATTCATCATATTCTTTTTGAGCGACAAATTCCTTAAAAGCCCTATCAACTACAAGGTATAGTTCTTTTTTATACTCATTCAACCTGAACTTGATAAATCCATCTAAAATAATTAAGTTTTCGGTTTTTAGGTAATCAAGTATTATCTCTTTAATCATAGTCTTTCTTAACTGTTTATATAAACAACCATCATAAATACTATCGTCACTTTTTATTATATTGTTTGCAAATTTAAAAATTTGATCTTTTTCATGTTCTGTTATATAAATATAATAATCATCTATTACTTTTTTAATAAGCAAATATTCATAATTATTAATTATAACATCCGAGAGTATTGTTGCAATATTTCTAATCAAATCATTGTTCGATTTATTGTTTTTTATTCCCGATAAAAATCCTTCTTTTAAACAGCATTTAATAAACAAAATATCACTTTTATTATAATCTTCAAAAACAATATCTAAATTTTCTTTATTTAATGAACCCAATTTTGATAAAATATAATTTTTTACTTGGACATTCTCTTTTTTAATACCAATTGTTGTCATATACATTCATTCAGCTCCTTCTTGCTTAATATTCTTTGTGTTGTAAATACTATTATTCATAAGCTAAAAAAAGCTAAGAACCTTGCATATCAATAGGTCAAAGGTATTATTGAGCCAATATCTATAATTTTCTTACTGCTAAGAATCTTCACTGAAATTCCTCTTAAATCCAAGAATTCCATTATCCTCTTATAATCTTTTAAATTATTAACATAACCTGTAAATGCTAACTCGGAATTGGAAATAAGTCCTGTAGCCCCACCGATAAAACCATAGTTGAGCTTTTCCAGTCTAATATCTCCGGGTTTTATCAAAAGCGATTCTATGTCATATTTCTCAAGTTCTTTTGCGATACCTTTATCAGAGGTAATAACTGATTTTTCGTTAATAACACAAACGGAGCATTTTGAGTATCCTTGATTTATATTAACTGCTTTAATATTCATCTTTTCATACAAGATTCGTATCTGTCTATCTGTATATTTGAGATTGTGAAAAGCATATCTGCCTATTCTTAATACATTATATGCAATATTTTGAGGATAGTTTCGGCTCAGACAAGTATCACCTTTTGTCACTGCAAATCCTTTTTTTATGAGCTTAAAAGCAAGCCTGTCAAATACATTTGGAGCCATGACTATGAAGTTTTCTCCTATGTGATGCATCAGAATATCCGGATGTCCTTGAATTGAGTCGTACAATTCAACACATCTTTCCGTTTTCACTGTCTTTATACCTAATTCATCTAATGTGCCTAATATTTCCATATCGGTTCTATAATCTATTACTACAGTTTTAACAGTTTTCACAGGGATATTAGGTACATTTATAAAGTTATCCATATTTTTATCATCTTTCTATAAAATAATAAAAATCTACCGCATGGTTTTTCAATAAAGCGGTAGAAAACTTTATATTATTTATTTTTTTATCAATAATCAGCAGACATTAATCTTTTGCTCCCAACGAACAATAAAAGGACAGATTTTAATGTTTCTATTTATCCTCCAATCCCTGCAACCATTGGGGTTGTTGGAGGCGACACCCGGATTTGAACCGGGGGTAAAGGATTTGCAGTCCTCTGCCTTACCGCTTGGCTATGTCGCCTTTTGGAGCGGGAGACGAGATTTGAACTCGCGACTTTCACCTTGGCAAGGTGACACTCTACCACTGAGTTACACCCGCAATACATAAATGGTGCCTTGGGGCGGAATCGAACCACCGACACGAGGATTTTCAGTCCTCTGCTCTACCGACTGAGCTACCAAGGC
>CAYXUX010000190.1:0-2933 GCA_964468275.1 uncultured Clostridiaceae bacterium | reverse complement strand
CAGCCCCCGTATCGGACTTTCACCGACTAGTTTACGCCCATGCTAGGCGCACAAGATTAAGCAGCGTGAGCCCATTTAAATATTGGGATCGCGCTGCTTAAAGTATTTTATTAAGTTGACGCCACAATTTTGCTCATGCCATACAACATAGTTCTATCTTTATGTTACTATTATAAATTTATTTTCTTGCTCTACAACATGTCCAATTATTGCAAATTCTGTTGGTGTATCTTTTAAGGCATCTAATAACTTTTCGGCATGTGATTCCTTTACTGATATAAGCAATCCTCCCGATGTCTGTGGATCAAATAATATATCTTCTATATTTTGGGGTACTGTGCTATCTATATAGACACCACCACTGGTATGACCTTTATTTGCATATGCTCCTGCTGGAACTAATCCCATATCTGCATATTCAAGTGCCTGAGGTATTATAGGTATTTTTTTATGGTCTATTTTAATTGTAACCCCACTTCCTTTAGCCATTTCAACTCCATGACCTATCAGTCCAAATCCAGTTATGTCAGTTAAGCTATTTACTCCTCCAACTTTATCAATAGCTTCTTTAGCATATTTATTTAAAGTAGTCATAAGCTTTACAGCTATATTATATGCTTCCTTATCTGCCATTTCACCTTTTATCGCAGTATTAATTATACCGAGTCCTAGAGGTTTTGTGATTATTAAAATATCACCAATCTTTGCATTGCTATTTACAAGGATTTTATCTGGATGAACGAAACCTGAGACTGACAATCCATATTTTGGCTCTTCATCTTCTACTGTATGTCCACCTACAGTTACTGCACCCGCTTCTTTTACTTTATTAGCTCCACCTTTTAATATTTCAACTAGTACATCTGGACTAAGGCAATTTGGAAAGCAAACTATATTCATAGCAAGTATTGGCTCTCCTCCCATTGCATATACATCTGATAATGAGTTTGTAGCTGCTATTTGTCCGAATATAAATGGATCATCAACAACTGGTGTAAAAAAATCTAATGTTTCAATCAATGCTAATTCGTCATTAATTTTATAAATTGCTGCATCATCAGAGGTTTCAAGTCCTACTAACAATCTTTCGTCGTTCATTTTTGGTAGTTGACGCAAAACTTGCGCCAATATATCGGGTCCGATTTTACCCGCTCATCCTGAAGTTTTTGATAATTCTGTTAGTCTTTTTGTCATGATATTACCTCCTTTAAATCAAGTAGTATTTTTCAATACTTCTGATTCTTTATTTGTTTTTAAGCACCTCATTAAGGGCTCTAGGAATTTGTTTTATAATATCATAGATTTGTGTTGCTGGAGTTGGTTTAGCATAAAAGCCAGCTAGTCGATTAACCATTGCAGCTTTAGCTGACGCTGTCTTTATATCTAGACCTGAGGCAACCAAGGCAGATACAATTCCTGTTAATGTATCGCCAGTCCCTCCAATTGGTTCAAGCGTTTCCACAATTGGATTTTCTATTATTTCAATTATGCCATCTTTATCTGCTACATAGTCTTTTGATCCTTTTACTAAGAGATGGGATGCAGCATTATTATGTTGATATGCCCTTTTTATAAGGTCAGGTACTTGGTTATCTTCATGTAATATAAATCCTCTTGTATAAAAAGGGTGAGGAGCTTTTTCATCAGCCAAATATGCAAGTTCCCCAGCATCAGGTGTAAACAAGTCAAAAAACCGAGCATCTCCCCCCATTTTAGCAACATACATAAAGCCTGCATCAGCTATTAAAGTTGGTCGTTTAGGCATTTTCGAAATTTCTGCAATCACTTTTTTAAATAAAGTTACTTCTGGTTGAAAATAATGAAAAGCCAGAGTGTCAAAAGATGTATTTATTATATTTTCTTCTAATTCTTTATAAAGAAGTTTACAGCCTTTTCCATTGCCAATATCTCCTACTAAATAACAGAAGGGAGTGGGTTTATCCATATATTTTAGAGTTGCAACAGCTGCAGCTATCATTGCTGGAGTTCCACGATTAACATTAATATGATTGTTTCCAATAACAATATAGTCATCCTCTAAGGAAACAGGGCCTGAAATCAGGGGGAAATTTTCTTCTGGGATAGTTCCTACAATACCTAACATAATTCCACCACCCTATCGTAAGCAATCTGAAGAGCATAGGCACATAAGGTGTGTCCTATATCTTTGGGTTGTGGTGCCTCATTTAAATGTTTGTCTACCATTTGCTCTGCAAGGTAAGGAACATCTGGGCAGCCACCACCTGATACATTTACAATTATATTAGTTTCTCGATCAACAGTTATTTTCATATTGGCTGCTCTGATCATAAGGTATTTACTATATTCTTTTTCATGAAGTAGATTTACTGGTTCCAATAAATCTTCATTTACAGGAACTACTTGTAAAGGATGAATATTTACTTCAGATAGAGCTCTTGTAATGGAGAGTTCTTCTATCAGTGGGAATTCTATGACTAAGTCGCAGCCACTCCTTATATTTGGTGGTGGGCCCATGACTTTTATTTCCCATCCATTGCTTTTCAATATATTTTCTGCTTTAATGACTTGGGTAGTATTCTCAAAAACTAGGATTCCACGCCCATGATTATCAGAAATAAATTCAGAATTTTTTTTTTGAAAAGATTAAACATACTAATTCCCCTTTCTTAATACAATCTTATATGAATCGTTTACCGATTCAACCTTTTCAACGTTCCAACCTTTAGACTTAGCTGCTCGGTTTACATTTTCCTTTGATGTTTGCGTGTCGACTAAAACAGTTAGTTCACCGGTTTTTATTTTTTTAATTGCATTTAGTGTTAATATAACAGGTTGGGGGCATGAAAGCCCTTTAGCATCAATAATATTATTCATTTTTAAACCCCTCCTAAAAATTTGGTAGTGTCAAGTTTGACACCCCTATTTTTTATTAAAACCTTATATTATCAAGG
>CAYXUX010000189.1:0-2964 GCA_964468275.1 uncultured Clostridiaceae bacterium | reverse complement strand
ATAGAACTATGTAGGCCATCTAAGCATGATGATATAAAATTCGGTGCTGTTTGGGAAAAAGGTATATGGTTATTTGCTCATTTATATGTAAATGAGTTAAATATAAAAGAAATAACAGAAGATAATTTGCTGTCCCATGATGAAATCAGAATACGCTTCGGCGGGACAACTCATACAGATCCTACCGGATACTTCAAGGAATACGGTAAAACAGTTATCGATTTTCGTAAAGATGTTCAAAATAAAGTAAATGAACTGCTAAATAAAGAAAACGATTCGGATAAGATAAGTGATTGGGCAAAAGAGGCATGGTATTGGGTCAAAGAAAAAGCAATTAGCGATGGCACCAGACCAAAAGATTTTGTTACGAGAGAAGAAATATGGACAATGCTATATAGGATGGGAAATAATTAAATTATGAACGAGAAAAATTAAGGTGACAGGTTTATAAAAGGCTTTGTTTATGGGATAATAACTATCAAAATGTTATAATGCATTTAAAGATATAAAATACTATTTATAAGGATGGTTTGTTCTATGACTGATAAAAAAATGAAAAGAACTCCCCCATCTGTTGATCAATGGCTAAGAGAAGCTAAAAATGAATCATCGGCATTGGAAGAAGGAATGTTTTTAATACACAATGGCATTGTTAGGCAAACAACAAAAGCCAAAGTGCGCAGCGGTATTGAGAACGGATTAACAGTAAAAGCTATGGAGTTTTTTTATGATACAAGAAAGGTTGATATGGCTATAGAGGAGGCATTCAAACTGGATGGTATCTTTCATATTAAAGTGTGGCTAAATGAGGGATACCTTGAAGTCGGTGATGATATCATGTATGTTTTGATTGGCGGTGATATCAGGCCAAATGTAATTAATGCATTACAATTTTTAGTTGAAAAGATTAAAAGTGAATGTGTAACTGAGGTTGAAATTGTGTAAGCCCATATTGCTTAAGGCTTATATTGAAATTTTATGTTATAATTGATTATATAGTTTGTAACTAAAAAAGTGAATGTAATAAGGATGATAAAATGAATGAAGCAAGTTTTTTAGGTATCAAAGATCCAATTAAGTCAGATGTGGTTAAAATCTCATGGCCCGTATTAATTGAACTTCTATTAAGTTCATTATTCGGTATGGTTGATATGATGATGCTTGGGAGAATCAGCAATAATGCTTTAGCTGCAGCTTCTGTTACTGCTGTTGGTATCACAAATCAACCTTTGTTTATAGGTTTATCTTTGGTACAAGCACTTAATGTTGGCGGAACTGCTATGATTGCGAGGTATTACGGAGCAAAGCAAAATCATAAAATAGAGAATGTTTTGCGTCATGTTCTATTATTTAGTATGTTGGCTTTAACAATACCTCTTTCAATACTGGGTATGGTTTTTACAAATCCAATCATGGTTCTTTTAGGGGCTCATTCCGATACAGTCAAAGCAGGCGGGATGTATTTCAAGATAATAATGGTAGGATTTATATTTCAATCAGTAATCATGTCCATATCAGCGGCTTTAAGAGGAATAGGCGAAACCAAAACTCCAATGCGTGTAAACTTGGTATGTAACTTCTTAAATGTCATAGGTAATGCAATACTGATTTATGGTTTATTTGGTTTTCCGGAACTTGGTGTTACCGGTGCCGGAATATCAACGGCATCATCTAATCTAATAGCGGCAACATGGCTTTTAAGCTATCTTATAAAAGGGAAAAAAGGTATCAAACTGAATATTAAAGAGCATTTTCAATATGATAAAAATGTGATGCGAAGTCTAATAAAAATAGGTGTCCCTGCTTCTTTGGAACAATTGATATTGAGGATTGGTGTAATATTGTTCTTTAGAATAGTCGCTAACTTAGGAACTGTTATTTATGCAGCACACCAAATTGCCCTAAACATATTATCTTTGTCTTTCCAACCGGGGCAAGCTTTTGGTATAGCGGCGGCTACTTTAGTGGGGAGAGAATTGGGGGCAAAAGAACCTCAGAAAGCGGAGGAGTATGCCAAGGCAACACGCAGTATAGGTTCTATGATTTCCAGCTTTATGGCTGTAATATTTTTCTTTTTCGGTACCAATATAGTGGGGTTATATACACATGACCCCATAATAATAGCAAATTCGTCTGTTGTATTAAAGATTATCGCGATAGTCCAGCCATTTCAGTCTTCTCAGCTGATTTTAGCCGGAGCTCTCAGGGGTGCCGGTGATACATTTTGGCCTTTGGTATCCACCTTTACCGGAATGGTTGTTATTAGGGTTGTTATTGCATATATTTTGGTCAACATCTTAGGATATGGGCTGGTGGGAGCTTGGATAGCAGTATTTATTGACCAAATTATAAGATGGGGATTTATTTATTTTAGATTTAGAACAAATAAATGGAAATATATAAGAATCAGATAAGCTGTGTTCGTGATTCTATTTTTACATGCTCATTTTCAATTATTTCTTTAAAACTATCATATGGCATTTGGGTATAATTATTGTTTTCATCAAAGAATTTTACTAAGTTATTGTCGATTTTTGATAGTCTCCATTTTCTTTCTACTCCCGCAACAGTCAGTACTATTGTTTCTCCGCCCTGTAAATTCATAAAATTCACCTTCTTTAATCACGTTAGTATTGTATTCTACAACAGTATTTAATTAACCTTTATAATACTTTTATATTATGCAAAAACATGATTTCAAATTCCCAAGGCATCTATGTGGGAATATTATATTTGTTTAAGATGACCAGACGTGGAAACAAAGACTTGTAAAAAATCCTGATAATATGACAGTATTTGATTTATTTTGTTTTTTTATATAATTGCGTGATAATAACTATTTCGTGTAATTAAAGAGGGTTTTTAATAACCAAAAATCTTTACAAGATATAATTATGTATGGATAATTGGTTACTGTTCACACATGTATATATTTATATTTTTTATTGTAGATTATTAATATTT
>CAYXUX010000188.1:0-2967 GCA_964468275.1 uncultured Clostridiaceae bacterium | reverse complement strand
CAAAAGTCTTAGGCTGTTTTTTAAATAAGAAATTAAATGGCATTATACGCAAACCAATTGCTGTTTATATGGACAAGAGCATTGAAGTGGTAGTCTCTAATTTAGGCATTATCTATAGCGGCAATGCTTATATGAATCTGGATACAAAAACCCCAATACAGAGAACAAATAATATCCTTGATTTGATTGATCCTGCACTTGTGATAACTAATAGCAAGTATATCGATAGATTTAATGGTATTTGGGATAAGTCTAAGATTATTAATATTGATTCAATTGATTTTAAACAGGAGAGTTTTTCACAAGATCAATTAAACAACATACTTGATACTGTCATTGACACAGACCCTCTTTGCATAATTAACACATCGGGTTCAACTGGAGTTCCTAAAGGGGTGGTCCTAAATCATCGAAGCTTTATTGACTTTACAGAATGGGCAAAAAAGACAACAGGGATTGGCAAAAATGAAATAATTGGCAGCTTATCTCCGATCGTTTTTGATATTTATAGTTTTGAAATCTGTATGCTTATGTCTTTGGGCAGTACAATAGTAATAATCCCTGATGCCTGGGCAGCATTTCCAGCAAAGATTATGGAATTGCTCAAGCAAAAGAGTGTCAGCTATATTTTTTGGGTGCCAACTATCATGGTAAATATCGCTAATATGGACTTATTGTCTCGTATTGGATTACCTGATTTGAAGATGATATGGTTTGCTGGTGAGGTATTCCCTACAAAGCAGTTTAATTATTGGCGTAAGCAATTACCTGATGCGAGATTTATTAACTTATATGGTCCTATTGAGATCACTCTTGATTGTACATACTATATTGTAGAACGAGAACTATCAGACGACGAACCAATTCCTATTGGCTATATGTGTAAAAATACAGATGTTTTGATACTGAATGATAAAAATCAACTGTGCAAGACAAATGAAGAGGGCGAGCTCTGTGTTCGTGGAACCTCTTTAGCTATGGGTTATTACAATAACCCAAAACAGACGGCAGAGGCTTTTGTGCAAAACCCATTAAATAACTCTTATCCTGAAATCATCTATCGTACAGGAGACATAGCATCGATAAACGAATTAGGCGAAATAATGTTTTTAGGAAGAAAAGATACACTTATCAAGCATTTAGGATATAGGATTGAGCTTGGTGAAATTGAGCATGTAATAATAAATACTTTAAAAATTGTAAAGAATGGCTGCGCCGTTTATAACTACAATAAAAAAGAAATAGTATTCTATTATGAAAATGAGCAAGAAGTAACAGTCCTTGAAATGAGAAAGAGTATAGGGAGTGCATTACCAAGATATATGATCCCAAATATATTTATAAGAGTTGATGAGATGCCAAGGAACACAAATGGGAAAATTGATAGGTTAAAGCTTAAGGAGATGCTTTAAAGAGTTATTAAGGAGTCAGATGTTTATGAAATATAATAATCTTATAAATAATATAAATACAATAAGAAAGCAAAAAGGCCATTTGAGTAATGCATTTTTTGCAGGCAGCTTTTTGGCAGATTCACTCAATAATGGTACACTAAAGGGAATAGATAGCGAAGATTTAGTTTTACTTATAGATGAAAAACCAGATTTAGTACGAGTTTATTTTTATGCATTAGAAAGGAATAGTTTACAGAAGGTAAGACTATTATTATCTAATTATAATAAGCCTATAATAATAGATGTTGTAGGTAAGGATCCGCAAGCCAGAGATTTGGCAAATATTCTCATTAATTGTGGATTTGAGGAGTATAGTAAGTTCGTGAGAATGGTAAATGATAAACCAAATATGCCAAAATACTTGTCAAATTCAAAAGTAGAGTATGCAAATAAATATGACAAGGAGAGTATCATGGCTTTATTATACTCTGAATTTGATCCTCTTTTTGCACATATACCCAGCCAAAGTGAGATTGAACAGGCAATTAATAAAAATGAAATAACGGTTGTTAGAGATGATAAGAAAATTATAGGGTTAACGTTTTTTGAAATGATTTCATCAACAAACATTATGTTTCGTTATTTTATAGTAGATGAAGAGTTTAGGAAAAAAGGTATAGGAGGTGATTTGCTCTTTTATACTTTTAACTCTTATCCTGAAGCAAAATACACATTATGGGTTGGCACTTATAACAAAGCTATGCAAAAATATGAGAGATTGAACTTTAAGCATGACGGCTTAGTAGATTATATATTAAAATTGAAGGAGAACTAAATGGAGAAAATATATGAAATGCTTATAGAATTACATCCTGAATATGACTTTAAAGGGAATAACGGTTTGATTGAAGAAGGGATCCTGGATTCTTTTGACTTAGTATCTTTAGTTACTATGTTAGAAGAAGGTTTTGATGTATTTATAGACGCTTTAGATATTTTACCTGAGAATTTTGCAAGTGTAGATGCTATTGCAAAGATTATCAAAAAGAATGGCGGAGCAATATGAGAGCAATATTCAAAGGGAAGAAGATAACTGGGCTTTTGGGAGTTCTTCCTCAGAATGAAATATTGTTTGAAGATGAAGTGTCAAATTACACATTTCCTGAAAAGCAGACCTTGAGGCTTAAAAAGGTGATGGGTTATGAAAAGCATCGTGTGGTTAAAGAAAATAGCTCAAGCTCTGACTTATGTATTGCTGGATTGGAATACCTGATTGCAGCAGAAAAGATAAAAATAGGAGAAATTGGGGCTATTGTTGTGGCAACAACAACTCCAGATAATTTTATTCCTAATATTAGCAATATTATCCAAGGAAAATTTGGTTTTGATAATTCCGTATTATGCATTGATATCATGCAGGGTTGTGTAGGCTTTTTGCACGGGTTAATACAATCGTTCATGGTCTTAGATTATCTTGAAAATAAAAAAGTACTCTTGTTTAATGTCGATACTCTTAGCAAAAAAGTATCAAAGCAAGATAGGAATAGTTACCCTCTGATTGGGGATGCTGCAA
>CAYXUX010000187.1:0-2975 GCA_964468275.1 uncultured Clostridiaceae bacterium | reverse complement strand
AACTTACAGAAAAAGCTACCCGCCTTGCAGAACTGGATACGCTTCTTAATATGGACAAACCTGAGCATGAAGTGGTTGACGGTGATTTGGAGGTGGATGAAATATCCGAAGAAAGACAGCAAAAAAAGGAGTATGAAATGGTAAGATAAAATAATTATTTTGCATCTATTTTTATCCAAAATGTTTAATTTAGAAATCGTTTGTGATATAATGAGTATAAGCGAATTTAATCATATCTTACTTTGCGCCGAAGGCGTTTAAATCAAAGATATGATATAATGTGTATAATCAAGGAAATACCGATGTTGGAGGGAACTGTAAATGGAATCTCTTTTAAAAAGAATTGATGAATATAAGAAAATAATTGACAATCACCGTCCGCTTAAACCAAAGGAAATAAAGGAGCTGGATAGCTATTTTCGTATTGGCACAACCTATTCCTCGAATGCCTTAGAGGGCAACACATTAACGCTCAGTGAAACAAAGGTTATCTTAGAGGACGGTATCACCATTGGCGGAAAGCCAATTAAAGACTACTATGAGGCAACAGGTCATGCAAAGGCTTATGATTATATGTTAGAAATGGCACGCTTAAAAGATTTTCATTTTACTGAAGATATGATTTTGAGGCTTCATAAGTTGTTTTATAATAACATGGATGCGGATAATGCGGGAGTATATAGAAATCATCAAGTTTTTATAACCGGGACAGAATATTTACCGCCAATCCCCGAAGAAGTGCCACAGCAAATGAGAGAATTCATAGAGGAACTTAATGTTAAAAAGGATAGCTTACATCCTGTTGTGTTGGCGGCATTTGCACATAGGCGATTGGTAGATATTCATCCCTTCACAGACGGAAATGGACGTACAGCAAGATTGCTTATGAATATGATATTGCTCAATAAAGGCTATCAAATTATATCCATTCCACCTATCCTGCGGCACGAATATATATCTGCACTAAAGGCTTCACAGCGTGAAGATAGTCCAAATGACAGAGAGTTTTTAAAGCTAATAGCCCAGTGTGAGATTGAAGCCCAAAAAGACTATTTTAGAATGTTTAGAATACCATTTCCCAAAAAGGACAAAGAAAAAGAAAGATAAAAATATTTTGGATTTAAGCCTGTTGCTTTTATGTAGCAGGCTTTTTCTATGCCCGAAATTAAAGAAACGGAGATGAAATATTTATGAATACTGAATATTTGCGTGTTAATTTATATGAAAAGGCTTTCAAGGAACAAGAAAAATTTATTGCTGATCTTAAAAAATTACCGCCTGAAGAAATTATTGAGAAGGCTTATGAGTGCATTATGCGTGAGGATATTTTAATGACATTTGAGGATGATTACTTATCCCCCAAGCAGGTAAAGGCTCTGCTGAAATTGGAGTATCCTCTTGCATCGTGTTATAGCAGGTGGCTTGATAATGACTACTCATATATGGAGATGCTTCAAGATACTGTTTCAGAACTGGGCAGTAAACTTGCAAAAGAAAATATGGAAAAAGAGCGTAATCAAAAGAAAAAACACAAGGAAAAATCAGGTGAATGTCGCTGATTTGGGCGGGGTTTTAGTACAATCAATAACTTATTGATTGTACTTGCAAGCATAGCATTTGGACGTCCAAACGCATCTTGTTAGGGGGTTTCCCCTAATACCCCGCCCCTCGGCGGTTTTAAAAGGAGGTGTAATTTATGAGAAAAAGAAATAGGCGGCTTGATGTCAGGCTTAGCGACGGTGAGGATATCAAGCTAAATAGTCTTATGCTTGAAACAGGCTTGACTGCTTCCCAGCTTATACGGAGTATGATATTGCAAACAGAAATTCGTACAAAACCACTTGAAAACTCACCAAAACTTTTACGGGAATTAAATGCTATTGGAAACAATATTAATCAAATCGCACGAAAATCAAACGCCTATGATAAGGTCAGCCAAGCTGAAATTTCAGAAATAAGAAAAATGCTATCAGATATTTATAGGGAGGTCAAAGGCTGATGGCGATTACAAAGGTTTATGCAATCAGAAGCAGGTTAGATGTTCGTGTAAATTATGTTGCAGATGATGAAAAAACCAATCTTAATCATATGATTGACTATACCATAGATACAAACAAAACAGAGCAGCGGCTCTTTAAGTCATGTATAAACTGTGACAGCGTAGAAAATTCTTATCGTGAAATGAACGCAACAAAAAAGCGATGGCAGAAAGAGGACGGCGTGTTGGGTTATCATTTTATACAATCGTTTAAGCCGGGGGAAACCACACCGGAACAAGCACACAAAATAGGTATGGAGTTTGCCAGACAATGTTTTGGTGATAGGTTTGAAGCGGTTATCGGGACGCATCTTGATAAACATCATCTGCACAACCACATTATTGTAAATTCTGTTTCCTATCTTGACGGTAAGAAATATCATTCCTCACCGCAAAGCTATTATAACAAAATACGAGCAACATCCGATAAATTATGCGAGGAAAACAATCTATCGGTCATCACACCAAAAGACAAAGGCAAACATTATGCCGAATGGAAAGCACAGCAAGAAGGCAGACCTACTATCCGTTCCGTTATCCGGCAGGAAGTGGACGAGATTATAAAAGACTCATACAACTTCCAAACCTTTATAGAACTTTTGCGGCGGCGTGGATATACCGTAAAATATGGCGAGCGTGTCAAATATATTGCGGTCAAGCCGCCACACTCCGTAAAATATATCCGCTTAAAATCACTTGGCGGAAATTATACGGAGGAAAATATAAAGCTACGCCTTGAAGCACAGCGCAAAGGAATCAGACAGCTTGACACCGTAGAGCGTAAGCCGCCCAAACGATATAAACTTATGAAAGGTACTCTCGGCATTTTAAAACCTAAAAAAATTAAAGGATTTATGGCTCTATACTTCCACTACCTATATCTGCTCGGTAAAGTAAAAAAACGGACGGCACCTAAAAAGGTGTCTTTTTTAATGCG
>CAYXUX010000186.1:0-2994 GCA_964468275.1 uncultured Clostridiaceae bacterium | reverse complement strand
ACAAATATAAAAGAGATACTTAAATCCGGTGGTATAGAAGAATTTATAACTTTATAGGGAGAAATAAGCTAATGTTAACACAGATATTTGAAGAAATCTAAAGATAGTATTAAGCAATTTTTTAAATTGATTACTTAAGTCCGTTTTTTAAAAAAGGAATGATTTTCTTTACTTATTAAGAATAACGTGCTAAAATTAAAAAACAGATAAGGATATCAATTTGGACAAAATTGTTTTAAAAGTGGAACATTATTTTTCAAATATGAAGAAAATCATGATTAAACTAAAAAGTGGTGAGTTAAATGGATTTATTTACTAAGCTTGCGAAGTATCCGGTCTTTACAATTTATGAAGTGATGAAATTGACAGATAATATAAAAACGGCCTACTCTTATTTAAACCGTCTAATGAAAAAGGGTTTAATAAAAAAGATACGGAAAAACATATACTCTGTAATTAATCCAGCAACAGGGCAGATAGTAGCGACTCGCTATCAAATCGCTTGTGCAATAACTAAAACCGCTTATATTTCACATCATAGTGCTTTTGAATATTATGGTCTCGCAAATCAAGTATTCTATGAGGTATATGTTTCTTCAGAAACAAAATTTAATCACTTCGAATTTGATTCTATAACATATAAATATGTTTCTTCAAGGATGGAAGAGGGCATTGTGGGGGCAAAGAATACTACCGGTGTTAGAATCACAGACTTAGAAAGGACAGTTATAGATAGTATACGGGACTTCAATAAAATTGGTGGATTTGAAGAACTAATAAACTGTTTGGAATGCGTCTGTTATCTGGACGAGGCAAAGTTAAAAAGATATTTAGATATATATAATATCCAAGGTCTTTATCAAAAGGCGGGATATCTTTTGGAACATTATAAAAAAGAGATGCAACTATCTAAAGAATTTGTAGAATATTGCAAAAGCAAAATAGGGAAAAGTAGACGGTATCTTGTAAGCGAAGCAAAAGAGAACAGCTATTATAATAATGAATGGAGATTGATGGTGCCGGAAGGACTATTTGAAATAACAGGTCAGGGAGATGATTTGCTTGTTTAATTATGACATTGTTTATTTAGGAAAAATAGCAAAAGAATTGGGATTTGTAAGAGATACTATAGAAAAGGTAGCCAGATTAGCAGATATTTTAGAATATTTAAATACAAATCCAATTCTAAAAGATAGCCTTGCATTAAAGGGTGGAACAGCAATCAATCTAACGATTTTTAACTTGCCACGTCTTTCTGTTGATATTGATTTGGATTATTTAATCGCCAGTAGCAGAGAAGAAATGATTGAAAGTAGAGATGTTGTAAATGTTATTATTAATGACTATATGGTTTCAAAAGGTTATTCAAAAAGTCTCAAGACGAAGAATTCCCATAGTTTAGATTCATGGGTTTTTGATTATTTAGGAGCAAGTGGAAATAAAGAAAATATAAAGATTGAAATCAATTACTCGTTACGGGCTCACATATTTGAAGTAGAAGAAAGGCCTATCATTACGGAGTATTTATCTAGTGGCTATAAAGTGAAGTGCTTAGCACCAATAGAGATATATGGAAGCAAGATTAATGCACTGCTAAGCAGAGCGGCTGCAAGAGATTTATACGATGCAAGAAATATGATTCATTTCGGACTCTTTGATGAATCCCAAGAGGAGCTACTAAGAAAGTGCGTTGTATTTTATGCAGTCATATCAGCTAAGGATAGGAATAATATAAACAAAACTTTTGATACTGCAGCTATTGACTTAATCACAAATCAGAAGATAAGAAGAGAATTGCTTCCTGTAATTAAAAGAAAAGAAGATTTTGAGTTGAGGTCGGCAAAGAAGCTTGTTAAAGAGTATATTACTGATTTAATGGTATTGTCAAAAGATGAGAAGGAGTTTATTGCCAAATTTGAATGTGGAGAATATAATCCTGAGCTGCTATTTGAGGATAAGAATATTCAGGAGCGTATCAGAAATCATCCTATGGCCCTATGGAAAACAAGGGATTTAAAAGATACAGCTTTAAAAAATAACAAAAGATTGTAAAAAAAATATCTGTCAATGATTGTGTATTTTATAATAAAGGTCTCGTCAATTTTTGTGTTTTCAAAAGTTAAGAAAAGAAAAAGAGGTTAAAACTATGAAATTACAATTTGATAAAAATTTAGAATATCAGCACCAAGCCATAGCTTCCATTGTTGATTTGTTTAGAGGGCAAACTCCCATGCAGACGAATTTTACTGTATCAGCTCAAATAGGGCAGATAGGTGTTTATGACAGCACTAACGGCATTGGCAATAGACTTGAACTTGACGAAGAGGAAATTTTAAAAAATTTGCAGGAAATTCAACTGAGGAACGGTTTGCCACAAACAAAAAGCTTAAAACCCGGAATGTATGATTTTGATGTAGAGATGGAGACAGGCACAGGCAAGACCTATGTCTATATCAGGACTATACTTGAACTTCATAAAAACTACGGATTTTCCAAGTTTATAATAGTTGTTCCAAGCATTGCAATCAAAGAAGGGGTTTATAAGTCTTTGCAGATTACAAAAGACCATTTCAATGATTTATATGATAATACAATATATAATTATTTTGTCTATGACAGCGGTAAATTAGAGCAAGTGAGAAGCTTTGCGGTAAGCGATAATATAGAGATTATGGTTATCAATATAGATGCTTTCAGAAGGAGTTTTACCGACCCCACAAAAGAAAACAAAGCTAATATCATCCATAGACCTAATGATAGATTAAACGGTATGAAGCCTATTGAACTTATACAGGAAACCTGTCCTTTCGTCATAATAGATGAGCCCCAATCAGTGGATACTACTCCTAAAGCTAAAGAAGCCATTAAATCTTTAAATCCTTTATGCATTTTTAGATATTCCGCTACCCATGTGGAAAAACATAATCTTGTCTATAAATTAGATGCTGTGGACAGTTATAATTTAGAGCTTGTTAAGCAAATAGAAGTTGCGGG
>CAYXUX010000185.1:0-2999 GCA_964468275.1 uncultured Clostridiaceae bacterium | reverse complement strand
ACCCCGATAATCGCCATTCTGTACACATTTGTTTTATTCTCCAAGATATCACCTTATTTTTAAAATTGTCCTGCTCTTAATACTACTGCAACATTTGTCCTTATCGTGGTATAGGCAGAATTTTATAACATATTGAAGTATATCTGAAAAAAAATCAATTGTCAACCTATAAATATAATATGGTTAACGAAAGGACAAATGGCTTGGGAAAATGCGTAGCACAGGCACTGCAAAAAAATAAGCACAAATAAAGGAATATGATATAATCATAATGAGTGATCAGTTAAGGTTATATCTTGGAGGTGTACTATGGAGAAAAATTATATTATGGCTCTTGACCAAGGAACTACAAGCTCCAGAACAATAATTTTTGATAAAACAGGTAATATAGTAAGCAAGGCCCAAAAAGAATTTCAGCAAATCTATCCAAAACCCGGATATGTGGAACATGATCCTATGGAAATATGGGCTACTCAATATGGCACGGCGAAAGAAGCCCTTGAGATTGCCGGTATCAGGGGAGATGAAATTGCAGCAATAGGTATCGGTAACCAAAGAGAGACAACAATAGTATGGAATAAAACTACGGGAAAACCAATATATAATGCAATTGTATGGCAGTGCAGGAGGACTGCGGATATCTGCGATGAGCTGAAAGCAAAGGGTTTGGAAGAGTATATCAAGGATAGCACCGGGCTTGTAATTGATGCTTATTTTTCCGGCACAAAAATTAAATGGATACTGGATAATGTGGAGGGTGCAAGAAAAATGGCAGAAGAAGGCGAGTTGCTATTCGGTACGGTAGATACATGGCTTATATGGAATCTGACAAGAGGTGAATTACATATAACCGATTATTCTAATGCATCAAGAACAATGCTCTATAATATTAAAGATTTAAAATGGGATGAAAGAATATTGGAAGCATTGAATATACCCAAGCAAATTTTGCCGGAAGTAAAGCCTTCTTCTGAAATTTATGGATATTCAGATAGAAATATTTTTGATGGCAAGGAAATACCTATATCCGGTATTGCCGGAGATCAACAGGCTGCTTTGTTCGGACAAAATTGTTTTGAACCGGGAACGGCGAAAAATACCTATGGGACAGGTTGTTTTATGCTGATGAATACAGGAGAGAAGCGGGTGACATCAAAAAATGGATTATTGACCACAATTGCATGGGGTATAGATGGGATAGTTGAATATGCACTGGAGGGTAGTATTTTTATTGCCGGGGCTGCGGTGCAATGGCTTAGAGATGAATTAAGGCTTATAAGAACCGCTGCGGAATCTGAATATTTTGCGACAAAAGTTGCGGATACCAATGGTGTTTATGTAGTGCCTGCATTTGTAGGGATTGGTGCACCGCATTGGGATATGTACGCAAGGGGTGCTATATTAGGGTTAACGAGGGGAGCCAAGGCGGAACATATAATTAGGGCGACTTTGGAATCAATAGCTTACCAGACCAAGGATGTTTTAAAGGCTATGGAAGAGGATTCCAATATCAGGCTTAAGTCCCTTAAAGTAGATGGCGGCGCTGTTGAAAACAACTTTCTAATGCAATTTCAAGCAGATATTTTAAACACGATAGTAGAAAGGCCAAAGGTCATAGAGACAACGGCATTGGGGGGTGCCTACCTAGCCGGTTTGGCGATTGGATTTTGGAAAGACAAAAATGATATTTTGGACAATTGGCAAATGGAAAAAGTTTTCGCACCTTCTTTAAAAGATGATAGGATAGAAGAACTTTATAAAGGGTGGAAAAAGGCAATTGAAAGATCACTGAAATGGGAATCATAGATTTTTAAAAAAATATATTATTAAGGATTAGTAGTTTAATGGTGGTGATAATTTAGCATAATCCAATTATATATATAATCATATACTTCTTCTTTATTTGTTTCATTTAATATCTCATGCCTACAGTCTTCGATCAATCTAAGAGTTACATTTTCCATGTTCAGACTTTTATATTGCTCATATAATTTTTCTACTAAACGGCCGTATTTGCCTATGGGGTCCATCTCGCCTGATATTATTAAGATAGGCAGTGATTTTGATATGTTCTCTAGCTTTTTAGGTTTATATAGGTTTTTCAAGCCGCCAAAAAAATTATAATAAAAGTCTATTGGGGATATATATCCGCAAAGCCTGTCCTTAATATAGTCATCAACTATTTTTTCATCATGGCTTAGCCAGTCGAATTTTGTTTTTTTCTTTTTAATTCTTTTACTATAAGAACCAAATGTTAATCTATCGATTAGTTTTGCTTCTTTTGTATTATCAAATAATTTGTTTTGCATACTGGCTAGTATATAAGCTGCTTTCACATCAATACCGCTTTGTTTCGCGGAACCGGATAGTATTACACCGTTTATTTCCTTAGAATAATGGATTATGTATTCTTGAGCTATAAAGGATCCGAAACTGTGGGCAAATATAAAAAGGGGAAGGTCGGCATAGTTACTTTTTATTAAATCAAAAATAACCTTTTCATCTTCTACAATATTATAAAATCCGTTTTTTCCAAGGTATCCGGGAGTTTCATTTTCTGTCAGTGTTTTACCGTGGCCTCTATGGTCATTTCCATATACGACAAATCCTTTATCATTAAAAACATTTGCAAAATCATTATATCTGATGGAATATTCGGCCATCCCATGAAATATTTGAATAACACCCTTGGGATTAGCAACATTATCCCATATCCTTAAACAGATTCTTGCGCCATTTTTTCCTTTAATAAAAGTTTCTTTATAAGTATTCATACTCTCACCTCATTTAAGTTAATTATATATTGAGGTAAGTATAAGTACAAACCGTTAAGTTTAATACTTACTTCCTTATTTAAATACATATGGCTCGGATTCAAATTTAAGTAATTAATATTTTCAGAGTTTATGGATTCTTACGCAGGTACTATTTCAAAAATCACATCAGGTAATAAGCTTTTTAGATATTCAGCAATATCGGTTCTATTTTTATTCTTGCTT
>CAYXUX010000184.1:1699-3031 GCA_964468275.1 uncultured Clostridiaceae bacterium | reverse complement strand
GAGCCCTTGTATATAAGGGAAAAACATGATTTAGAATTCAAAAAAGAGGTTTCAAAAACATTTTTAAAGACTGTAAGTGCATATGCTAATTACGGTGATGGTGAGATAATCTTTGGCATTGATGATTGTGGAAATACGATAGGGTTAAATAATGCTACAAACGAATGCCTAAGAATTGAAAACATGATTAATGATTCTATTGAGCCCATTCCTACTTTTCTTTTAGAAGTAAAAAATAATAAAGGGAAGGCAATTGTAGCACTTATGGTTAAGAAAGGAAAGGATACTCCATATTATTATCAAGGGAAAGCATATAAAAGATCTGATACATCTTCAATAGAGGCAGACCGATTTGAGCTTAGAAGACTAGCCTTAGAAGGTGCTAATATTGATTACGAAGAAACAAGATCACATTCTAAGGATTTAGTTTTTAATGAACTAGAACAAATGCTAAAGGAAAAAGCGGGAATAGAAAAAATTAATTTAGACATTCTAAAAACGCTAAATTTGTATAATAAAGATGGATATTATTGTATTGCAGGGGAGCTTTTGGCTGATGAAAATAACTTAGCTTTCTCAGGGGTTGACATAGTTAGGTTTGGAAAGGATATTAATAAAATTCATCATAGAGAAACTATAACTAATAAATCACTGCTCCTACAATATAAAAGGGCTATAGAAATTTTTGATCAATATTATAGATATGAAGAAATAGACGGGTTTGAAAGAATAAAAAAAATGTTAATACCCAAAGAAGCTTTCAGGGAATCCTTGGCAAATGCTATAGTACATAGGGCTTTTGATATAAAAAGATATATTCAAATAGCAATGTATGAAGACCGTATCGAAATTAACTCTCCGGGGGGTTTACCAAAAGGCATTTCCGAAGATGAATATTTATTGGGCAACATTTCTTTACTAAGAAATCCAATAATTGCAGGGGTGTTTTTCAGGTTAGATATTATAGAGCAGTTTGGTACCGGGATTGCGAGAATAAACGAGGAGTATATTAAAAGCATATCCAAACCCAATTTTGTAATAACTGAGAATAATATTAAGATAATACTCCCGGTTACTGAAATTGGCAAGTTAAATTTATCAGAAGATGAATGGGATGTCTATAGCATTATAAAGGAGGAGGCAGAGCTAGGCCGAAGCGAGATTGATATAAAATGCGGATTTGAAAAATCAAAAACTCTCAGAATTTTAAACAGCCTTGTTAATAAAAATATTATCCAAAGGTTAGGAAGTGGTGCTAGTGTAACCTATAAATTAAAATAGTACAACACAGAGGGACGTCAGACTGTGTGAGATTAATCAGGGAAAAACCCT
>CAYXUX010000184.1:0-1599 GCA_964468275.1 uncultured Clostridiaceae bacterium | reverse complement strand
TTATCTTTCCCTAACAATCAAACTAAACGATTCATCTTATGGAAATAAATATGAATTTTTAACACGTTTTTCTGACTTTGGTTATTGGGATTATATTGAAGTCTTCGAAGCAGCAAAACTGCTTAGTCTTATAGAACCTCATCTGTTTGAAAAACTAGCTTTATCAGATAAAACAAAACTTTTGCTTTTAAATATGGCTAGCCATCATTTAGGCATAGAACCTTCTGAAAATTTGATAAAGAAATTGCTTATTGATGAGGATGAGTTGAAACAAAATATGGGATTTTACTTTGTAACTAGGCAAATATCTATGTATCTAATGGAAATAAAAGATATGAAAAGAAGCAAGATAAATGAAAGCTATAGAGGTAAGACTTTCAATGAACTTGAGAATTTGGTTAAATTAGATATTAAAAGATGCTATGATTTAATGGAGGGTTGTGACAATAAAAGCAAAGTATCTTTAATCACGAATTTTCTTTTAACACACCAAGATGCATATCCAATAGCTTTCGCGCGGCAAATGGTAGGCAGCGAATTGCAAAACGAATTTGCTTATCAAATTAAAAACAGTGGGAAATTAAGATCTTTAAAAGAAGTAGCTTTTATTACTAATCTAATTAAAAATACGCCTGCAGTAAATGAGAATAATAGGCGCATATCAAAAGTTCAGCTTTATGAGTCAGTAGAGGAGATAATAATAAACTTTATTGCAGAAGAGAAAGGAATACACATATGGGGTGAGCAAGAAAGTAATTACATGAAGCAAATATGTCAGCAGCTACCAAAGAGATTCATAAAAAAGCTAATAAGCTATCTTAATAAAAAGGACAAGACATTAATGTGTAGCAAATTAGACAAATTGGTTCGATTTGGTATTTATCTAGAAGATAATAAACAACATGAGATAATTAAAGGGATTTTGGAAGCTGCAAAGATGATATAAAACCCACTTATGAAATTTTAACTTTTAACATCCCTTGATACGTTTTAAAAATGGAGGTATAGGTATATGAAAATAGCTTTGGCACAAATGCAAATGGTTGAGGATATGGGAGAAAATTTTGAAAAATCTATAAAGATGATAGAAAAAGCTGCAGAAGAAGAAGTGGATTTCATATTTTTTCCTGAGATACAATTAAGCCCTTTTTTCCCTCAGTATGAGAAAAAAGACGTTAAAAAATATCTTTTGCATATTAACCATGAGCACATAGAGCAAATATGTCTTACATGTAAAAAATATAAGATAATGGCTTCACCAAATGTCTATCTATATGATAAGGGAAATGCTTATGATGCATCTTTATTTATTAATAATGATGGTAGAATTAAAGGTATTTCAAAAATGGTTCATATTATGCAATGCCAATATTTTTATGAGCAGGACTATTATAAGCCCTCCAATGAAGGATTCAAGGTATATGATACCCCATTTGGTAAAATAGGCATTGTAATATGTTTTGACCGTCATATCCCTGAGAGTATACGCACAGTTACAGCTTTGGGAGCAGATCTAGTGATAATACCAACAGCAAATACAAAGGCGGAGCCTGCAGAAGTGTTTGAATGGGAGATGCGTATCCAAGCAATGCATAGCAG
>CAYXUX010000183.1:0-3140 GCA_964468275.1 uncultured Clostridiaceae bacterium | reverse complement strand
CTATTGTATCTAAATCCATATCATTTATTATTTCTTTAGGTAGGTTTTTTTCTATAATTCGTTCTGAATGAGACTCTGTCGACAATCCTTCTCTGGTTCTTAGCCAAGGCTCTTCCATATGAGTAAAAGCCTCTAGGGGTTTACCGCTATAACAACAAGTGTATTTTTATAAAACTCCGGTTCATCATAAATCTTTTGCAAATATCTGAATATTGTTTTGAGGGCATATCCCCATCAAAGTAGTTTCACCTATTTGTATTTGGGAATTGACAAACGAGTTTTCCGTTTATCTTTTTTAGTGTCCTCGGATCGTCCCTCTGTGTTTGTTAAGTATCTTTACGAAGGATGCTTAAATAGTCTTCATAGGCAAACACACGATTCCTTTGCACATTTTCCGTTTGTTTTAATATTTCAAGCTCCATAAGTTTATCTACTCCTTTGGATACTGTATTATAGGCAAGCTCCAAATCAAGGCCGGTCTTTTTAATATCTATAATGGGACTGCCCTCCAAATAATTGAAAACTTTAATCAGAGTTTTAGATATTCTATCAACTTTTTTAATTTTGTCAAAATTTTTGTTATGAAGCTCAACAAGTTTCTTTATGGTAACTATTGCATCCTCCGCTGACTCAGAGATTGCCAATAAAAAAAACTTAATCCATTGTTCGTAGTTTCCCTTATTCCGTACCTCAGTTAGCCGATCATAATATTCCACCCTATTACGTTTTAGAAAATAAGAAATATATAAAGTCTCATAACTTAAAATTTTCCTTTCCATCAAAAAAAGATTGATTAAAAGCCTTCCAATCCTACCATTTCCATCTAAAAACGGATGGATAGTTTCAAACTGATAATGAATCAAAGCACTTTTAATTAAAGGATCTATGCTATTCTCTGTATTTATAAATTTTTCTAAATCAGACATGGCCTCAATCATATCATCAACATTTGGCGGTATATATCGAGCATCCTTTAATATACTACCGCTAGGCCCAATCCAGTTTTGACTGTGTCTAAACTCACCGGGATTCTTTTCATAACCCCGAACATCCTTCATTAAAACTTTGTGAATTTCTTTTATTAATCGGTTGCATATTGGTAAATCTTTTAACCTTTTTTTTGCATATTGAGAAGCCTTAATATAGTTAATTACATCAGCCACATGTTGATTAGTATTTTCCTCGAGCTTCGGATCCAGAATATCATCCATTGTTGCTTGGGTTCCCTCTATTTGGGAAGACAAAAGAGCTTCCTTACGTACATACATGGATACAAAAATATTAACATTGGGTACTTGGCTAGAAATCCCCTCTAAAGTGCCTATATTCCGATTGACTTTGGACAAAAGTTCTGTCATCTCCCAATCTATTTCAATATCCGGAATAGGTGGTAAGGGCCTTGGTAGAAAGGACTTATATTCAAGGTCACCACTAAAATTAATTCTAAAACTTCCTGCTCTATTTTTCACCTTTATCCCTCCTTTGTTTCATTATACCCCCACGGATGAAATAATGATAGTATATTTGCTCCCTTATTTCATTATAACCACAATTATTAAGCCCCATACTTAGTGTGTTTTTCAATAATAAAATACAATTAGCGATACAGATAGTTAATGGGTCTATTTCTTTTATGAAAAGAAACAATAATCGTTCTGTTTTTGTTATGCATTTTTATAAGATCCCTTTGCACCTTCTTTTATGCCTCTTTTAATGCCTTCCAATTTAAAAGGACTTTAAACCTTACACACTTTTTAAATCTACTTGATATGATTGTACAACTTTTTATATCATACTGGAAGGTAAGGAGTTATTTGACGCTCACCTTAAAAACATCCACCGTAGAGGATTTCATTGCCCGCTTTCCCGCAGGGTTCAGGAGAAAAACAAACCGGGCGACTCACTTTGAATCACCCGGCAGATTTTAGGTTGTTGAATTATAGCACAGAAGAACTGTCCCTCTGAGTTCATAGCTTTAGTTCTTCTAAAATCATGGACATAAAAAAAGCACCTCGATTTGAGATGCATGATAATTTTCAATTCTTCATTCTAACCTAATTCATACTTAACTTTTTCTTCCGGGTAGTGGTAGTATTCCAAATAATTATCTTTTTGCAGTCTACCTATTAATATAAAAGGCGGCAGATGATGTTTGTCAGAAAAACTCTTGATGCTTGGCAAAGAATAGTCTCCTTTTCGAACATACTCATCATATGCAGTAGCATCAATTAAAGTATTAGAAGCAAAGCCATCTGCTTTCTCCTCTATCTCATCGTCATTAAGTTCATAATCAATAAGTTTATCTTTAATATCCCCATTTAATATATGCCCTATTTCATGAAATAAGGTAAACCAAAAAATATCCGCAAATTTACGTCTATTTGTCATAGTCAAAGTTAAAGTATCATCCGGGTTTCTCTTTATTATACCTTGGATAGGTGCACCTTTAAAATGTTTAACTATGGAAAACTTAATGCCACACTCACCTAAATAGTCTTTAATAGCATCTTCAATTTCAGTAGCATCCTTAAACATTAATTTCTTTATATCAGATATTTTATTCTTTAGTTTTTCTACATCCAAAGTTTTGCTAATATTTTGTTTTGCATTTATCAAATCACACATTCTAAGCCATGTGAATAACACATATTGGTCAATATTAGCAGCAGTAGCTAAGCGATAGGCTCCTATTTGCGAAATTTCCGGTATCCTTTGTAAACTGCTTATATTTAATAGTCGCCTTAAATGAATCACGAGGATTGGTCCCTGAGCTTCCGTTTCCAAGAAATCCATTTCTTTTAAATAATCAGTAATATCACTTAACCTTTTAAGAATCGCAAGCTCTTCACTGGATATATTATTTACCTCTTCAAAATTTGCAAGCTCCTTATCATAGTTAGCTTGTAAATTAATCCAAAAACTTGACTCTATATTTAAAGCATATTCAAGTTTTTTAGCATACCCAACTGATATAGCTTTTTGACCGTTAGCAACTTTACTGACATGCGCTTCTGTTACGTCAGTTCTAATTGACAATTCTCTTTGGCTCATTCCTCTATCTTCTAATACTTCTTTTAAAGTTTCTCCCGGATGAATAATAAATTCACGGGATAATCCATTCAATTTTCTGTCCATGATAA
>CAYXUX010000182.1:0-3165 GCA_964468275.1 uncultured Clostridiaceae bacterium | reverse complement strand
AACAAATATGTTTTGTTCCACCGTCATATTATATTTTGCAACCATAACTTTTACCTCCCCAACGTATATGCTTATATCATATCCATTTTACATCATTTCCCTGCATTTGTGAATGATTAAAAGGTAGTCTTACTATAGCGAGAAAAACTACCTCTTTAAAATTTTATAATCTAAGCCTGCCTGCATTTTATAGGATTTTTTTGTACTTTCCATGGTTACTAAATCACAGGCTTATTCAATAGTAATTTTATCAAGTTTTCGAGAATCTTTTGCTTCAATATTCCTTTCATTTATTTCTTCGTTTACTTCTTTGATGCTTTCTAAAAGAATTCCGACAATATTCTTAATCCCTTTAGTCGTCTGAGGAGGCAAACGTTCAATAATTGTATTTGCAATACTTAGCTTCGTTTTTACTAATTCTTTTATTAATTCTTCATTCATTTTTTCCACCACCAAACCAAATTTTTAAACCTCCATCCTCAAATTTTGCCTTCTTGATTGGAAGATTAATCAAAACCCGGGGAAGTGCAATATTTCTTTTAATATTACCTACTTTTATTATTAATTCATCTCCTTTTTGATTTAGCGATAGATCTTTCTTAGAAACAAAAGGCATCTTTATGGCCATGACATAATCACTTTCCTCTTTATATACGTTTTGCACCTTTTCTCTATGCTTTATTTCAACAGGATCCTCAGATTTAAAAACTTCTACCGCCATCTTTTTTAACATCTCTAATCCCACTATCTCCGTTTCAAATAAAGGTGCATAGTATATTGGTATGGGTTTAAAATTTTGTTTTATTTCCTCTTTATATTTATTATGAATATCTTTCCAAATTGTAAAGTAATTATCCGACACATCATCAGGTATAACTCTGTTTACTACTATTGCATCAACATTAAAATCATAAATATTTAAGTAGGTAAAACTTCGCTGTGCCTCTTTTATAACCATTTTTTCTGGATTTACAACTATTCTTATACTCGTAATATCCCTATCGGAAAACACTTTTTTCATTTCGTCCAGTTGGTAATACATATTATCTATTTCATCTAAAACTTGCCCGGAGGGCATAGGTATTTTTAGAAGAGACTCTGCAACCGGTCCTGCGACCCTTATTACTTTTTTCTTTATTGGAAACAATTTTTCCATCCACCACCTGAGCATTTCGGGAAAACTAAGCAATGCTAAAGTTTCTCCCGTAGGAGCACAATCTATAATTATCACATCAAACCTTTTTTCTTTATAATACTTTAGAACTTTAAATAAGCTTAATAACTCTTCCATACCGGGAAATAAAGTCAATTCTTCTGTCGTTATGTCTTTTACAGCCTTAGAGGTAAAAAGCTCCGTAATATATTTCTGTACCACTTCCCAGCCTTCCTCTGCTTCATGTATTGAGTCTATTTCCTGCAACCACAACTTTTCTTTAATTTGCAAAGGCTCATTGCCTAACTTCACATCAAATGAATCTCCCAAGCTGTGTGCAGCATCAGTACTGATAACTAATGTATTGTATCCCGAGGCAGCACTTTTAACTCCTGTTGCCGCTGCAACACTGGTTTTTCCTACTCCGCCTTTACCCATATATAAGATTATCCTCATTCTATTTCTCCTCTCTTTAATTGATTTGAGTGCTTACTTCTAGTGATGAATATTTCGTGTTGCGAATCACTCGGTTTTTTAAAAGCCCATTTGCATGGGCGGTTATTCAATATCTATCTTTTTTAACTGACTCCGGCTTTCCCTTTCTGTATTATCGGAATCAAAACCTTGTTTAAGACTATTTATAATTTTTATGGCTACTTTTAATAAAAATTGTTTTTCCTCATCCGTTAAATCCTTCAAAACCAAATCAATATATTTCAATATCAAGCTCTTTATATTTTCCACAAAATCAATGCCTTCTTTTGTAAGTTTGAGTATAACAATTCTTCGATCTTCATCGCTTCTATCTCTCAATATATATCCTTTTTTAACCAATCTATCGCCAATACCGGTTGCTGTGCTCATTGGAACATTAATATAGTCAACCAGTTCAGTCATTGTTAATTCCTTCATTTTATAAAGAAATAATAATGTGAAAAGTTCGGTTTTAGAAAACTTTAGATCTAAATCAAGCCACTCTTCAAAGAAAAATATATTTTTAAAATCATCCATATAAGTATCAAGGATTCCATCTAAATCAAACATAGTTTCACCTCTTGAATATTTCGTGCCTCGTATCACCTAGTAGTAGAATAACACATAGCCATTTATTTGTCTACATTATTTGTTTTAAAATATTATTATTCTGTGATAATGTCATATTGAAATTATTCTGATAAAATATCATGTATGGGCAATGTCTAAAACTCAATCCCGTCTATACAATTCTCATAAATAAATTCTTTGATTTCGTCTTCGTTGCCTGTCTCATAATACTTAATCAAAAGACTTGTGAAATCCCGTTGATGTTCAATAGGTACGGATATAATACCTTCACCATTACTAATCATTATTTGATTGGCCGCTAACATTGCTGTCCTCTTATTCCCGTCTATAAAAATTTGTTTTCTCATTAAATAAAGCATTAAAGATATGGCTTTATTTGTAGCACTGCCTATGTCTTTGATAATAGCATTAATATTTTCTTTTATATCAATTTCAATGGGTATGTCAGGTTTCCAATTTGTCCCCCCTATAGAAACCGGCACTTTTCTTATAAAACCCGCATTATAAATTAGATTATTACCTCCGATTAATTGATTAATCTTACAAATATATGGATAATCAATAGAATATTCAATATTTTGAAGAAGGAATTTCCATGCGTGTTTTAAATTATTTATTGAGATTATGTCATCCACTTTCATATTGGGAACAACTATACCATTATATATTGCTTCCGTATCAGGAAAAGTTACGCCTATACCTTCAAGCCTTGCACTTTTCCATATATAATCAATAATATTACGTTTTGCAACAAATATGTTTTGTTCCACCGTCATATTATATTTTGCAACCATAACTTTTACCCCCCAACGTATATGCTTTTATCATATCCATTTTACATCATTTCCCTATAATTGTGAATTATTTAGTTAAAACTATCAAAATAAAGATTTTTTATAAAATAGCGAAATGCACGGATTAATATTAAAGAGGTAGCCCTTACCGCA
>CAYXUX010000181.1:0-3286 GCA_964468275.1 uncultured Clostridiaceae bacterium | reverse complement strand
GATAATTATAACTGGGTTGTAGGGAGAAATTATCTGGGATATGCCAAGGACAACCCTCATTTAGGGTGGATAGGCAACCCTGACGGTAACTTCTATCCAAACAATACCATAGATGCAAAAGCTTTTTATAAAGTTATGCTGGAAAGCTTGGATTACAATCAAGATCTGGATTTTGACTACGATGAAACCTTGGAATTTGCCGAATCGGTGGGAATAGTGGCAAGTGCGAAAAATATGGCTAAAGTAAAAGACTTTACAATAGACCATGTAGCAAAAGCTATTTATTCCACTTTAAATACCAAGCCAAAGGATGAAAATAAAAGTCTTATAACACTGATGATTGATAAAGGCATAATAGATGAAGGAAAAGCCGCCAAAGCAGGTTTCAAAATTGATGTTGCTCCCATTGAAGTACTGGCATTTGAAAGGCTGTCGAATAATAAATATGTTTTTGCCCTTGATGATGAGACAGTTTTAGAAAAGGATGACATCACTATTACCCCTGAGGATAGCAATAGGGAAATCGCAATAGATTCAATTATATCTGAAGGAAATAAAATTATTATTACAACTGCAGTTATGCCTGCCTTTGCCGCTTATGAATTACATATCAATATGGAAATCCCGGTAAACGGTATGGCAATAAAAAATTATAGCGAAAGATTTGTCGCTCTGCCCAGAGATACGCGAAAACCTAAAGCCGTGGCTGATATAATAAGCAATAATATCATAAAAATCACCTTTGATGAGGAAGTTGATATAACGAGTGCCGAAAACATTAATAATTATATAGTTGAAAACGATATTGACGTATATGATGCGGAGCTTGATTCCACCGGAAAGGTCGTAACATTGACAACCGCCCCCCAAAGAGAGGGCAAAAGGTTTTGGTTGGAGGTTAGAAATGTAACGGACTTGGCGGGCAATCCCATGGAGTTTTTAGAAAAGTCTTATGTAGCACCGCCAAAAGACACGACAAGACCTTCCATAATTAATATACAATCAGAAAGCAATAAATCTTTGGTTATAAATTTCAGTGAGGCATTGAATAGGATTACTGCGGAAAGAACGGAAAATTACACTGTCTATAACGATGCATTTACTATAGAAGATGCAATTTTAGACGAAACGGGAAAAACAGTAAGACTTAGGACAACAAATCAAAATCCTGATACTGTTTACAGAATTACCGTTAAAAATATTGCGGACTTAGCGGATAATGTTATGTATGAAACGACTAAAAGCTTTAGAGGTGCTTCCGGCAGTTCAACAAAATTTGATGCTTCAACAACAGTTATCTCAAATAGCGAAGTTGAGATTACTTTTTCAAGAACTGTAGAAAAAGACTCCGCAGAAGACATTGCAAATTATTATATAGATAATGATCTGGAAATATTAGATGCTTTTCTGTCCGATAATAAGAAGACTGTAACCCTGATTACGTCCAATCAAAAACATGGTACAAAGTATATGCTGGAAATAAACGATGTTTATGATAGTTACGGAAGTGTATTAAGTTATGCCAAGGCTTATTTTATAGGGATTTCAAAGGATACCTCACCTCTGTCCTATACGGCAAAAAGTACGGAAAACGGTTTGGTTTTGACATTTAATAAAAGAATTGATAAAGAAAGTGCCGAAAATGTATTCAATTATGCATTGGACAGCAGCTTGGGATATGCGGCAAAAGCTACATTAGACAAGACAGGAAAAATAGTAACATTATTGACAAAGGAGCCAACGGTTGGAAAAATCTATACTATTACGGTACGAGATGTGACAGATTTGGCAGGCGTAGAAATTAGCACGGATGATAAAATAGCAAAACGAAACTATGCCGGTTATGGTGATACAAAAGAAAAATCCCTTAAACTTGATGCGATTAACGCTTATGATATATCTTCTATAGATTTATATTTTGATAATGCCATTACTGAAGATGAATTAGCCGATTTGGAAGCAACAATTGTTACTGAAAATGATGAAGACTATAGCAATCCCAAAGGTTTAGAATATCAAAAGTATTTTTCTGCTGATAAGGCAACAGTAAGAGTCCAATTTAAGACAGATGCCTCTAATAACCCGGAAGTTTTTAAAAGCGGAAGGCGTTATGAAGTGAGGGTATCAAACCTTGACAGGCTGGATGAAGATTCTTATTCAAATATAAAAAGTTTTCCGGGTACAAGCCAAGTTAATGAACCCCCTTATATATTAGATGTATTTGCGGAAAACAGTACCGCAGTGTCCGTGAGCTTTTCAAAACCGGTAAAAGGTATAAGCCCCAACCAGTTTAGTATCAGTGGTACCAGCATTATAGGCGCATCGGTTAAACCGGATGAAATAGTGTCTCAGGCAATGCTTTATTTGAGCAACAGCAATCCGCTAAAAGATGATAAGGAATATAAATTAACGGCGAGAAGCGGCATAAAGGATGCAGCGGGATTTAATTCAATACCTACATCCTCTAACCAAAATACAAAAGAATTTATTGGTACCTCCTATAAAAATCAAGCACCTTATGTGGAAGATATCTATGCTATAAACAAATATACCTTAGTAGTTGAATTTAATGAGCCAATGGATATACCAGCATCATCAGGGTTTTCAATAAGGAGATCCCCATCGGGTGGGAGTGCTGTAGCAGTCTCAAATATCGTATTATCCGATGACAAAGAATCTGCAACTATCTACTTAAATTCTGCAAATGCGCCTATATCAGCAGATTATGATTATGAAATCACCCTAAGCACAGCTATTAAGGATTTACAGGGTTTAACAGTGGAATCAAGTGACAGAAAAATTGAATTTGCAGGTTCCGATGTGGAATTACCCCAATTTGAGATTTTAGGAGAATCCATAGATATAGATAATAAGATAATTACTTTGATAACATCAAATCCGATTAAAAACACGAGTCTCGGCATGGATTGCTTTGAAATCTCCGGGGCGAACTATGGTAAAAGCTCTGCAGATAAGGTTGAAGTAAAGGAGCAAACTATAAGGATTATTTTAAGAAATGCATTGAGAAGCAACAGTACAGTTAATATAAAGCTGACTAATACAGGTAAATCTACAATAAAAGATCTGAACAATCAAAAAATAACTACAGATGAAATAGAAGTGTTAACGTACTGATTTAGTGCCGCCGGTTATGAGATACGGGCTGCGAGCTGTTGGGGTCATTCCTTTTGGGTCAAGATCCTTCGGCTAAAGCCTCAGGATGACAGTTGGTCAGTTGGACAAGGGGAATCTTAATCAAATATATAAGCTTTTTCGCAGATGCCGA
>CAYXUX010000180.1:0-3293 GCA_964468275.1 uncultured Clostridiaceae bacterium | reverse complement strand
GAAATAGGAAAATGGATACACGTAGCTACATTGCCTATATTGTCTATATTATATAATTGTGATAATATGGGTTATGTAGGTAATCAGATCATGCAGGGAGCGGTTATCACTTTCTCACAAAAGAAGGTGATGCCTATGATGAATACATATGAAACACTATCACTTATGATTTTGTTTAGTATGCTAGTCATAGCAATTCTGAAATTCAGAAGAAAATAACCACCCTGCTGACCTGGGTGGTTATTTAACTTAACAACCTAGGATAACCGCACCTTGCGGTACTGATTACCTTTACTATATTATACCACAGAAATTAGAAAAGTAAACATATAATCGGGGTGAATAAAAATGAAACAAAAATTAAAAAACATAGCTATAGCTGCAATCGCCATAATCATGATAATAACACAAACAGCAACCATAACAATGGCCCAGCTGCCGGTTTTCACCGCTCCGGCTTACGGTAAATCCCTAGCCGGTAAAACAATATTCACCGATATCACTCAAACTGCTAACCCCGAGAACATACTAAAACTTCGAATGACCGGAATAATCCAGGGCAATGCGGGGGCCAGATACAACCCTGCATCCCCTTTAACATATCAAGAAGCGGCTGCATACCTGATAAGAGCCTTGGGCCATGATGAAGCCGCCGAAGAAAAGAGACAAGCCCTGACAGCTCGACAGGCGGTAACAGATTATATAGCCGATACTTGGGCTATAGGCTATATGGAAGAAGCCATAACCCAAGGCATCCTCACGAGAAACGACCTTAGGGAAATGGAAATCCTTACCCAAGCCGAAGAAAATGCCATAGAAGCTCAAGTAGTCACAGAGGCAAAAAAAGAATGGATGACCATAGCCCGCAGAGATGCTTTAAGAGCTGAAAAAACAGCCAATGCCAAATTACAAAAGAAAAACATGAAAAGGGCTATACCTCGTCAAGACTTGGCTCTATGGATAACCAGAGCATTAAAACTTGAAAACCTATCTCAATCAGATATAAATATTATTTACAACTATAACGATTGGAACCACATAAAGTCCAAGAACCTTGCGGCCGTGGAGACACTATTGCAAAAAAACATACTGCCTGCAACAAACCCAAATACCTATTCACCCAATGCCGGCATAAATCGGGGAGCAGCGGCAGATTTATTTAATAAAATAATAACGGAATACCCGGATATCTTTCAAATAAAAATCGGTGTTGCCAGGCTTACAAAAATCCAACAAAACTATAGCTCCGAAATAACAGGCATTCAAAGAGGCCTATTATATATAATGGAAGACTTTTACGGCACCGAGTTTGCGGTGGCCATAGACGATAACAATGCATTTCCTGCCATATATAAGGATAGAACATATGATCATAGAATTTTAAATACAGGAACAACACTGGAATACGCTGTCAAAGAAGATAAAATCCTTTATGCAGCCCTTGATATATATGACTTTGTGCAAGGGAAAATAAGCTATTCCGATAATAAAGGCACTATAAGAATAGAAGACAACCAAAAAAACATAAAGGAAGTCAAAACAGGTGCAAATACAATATTTACCTCCCTCGGCAGCCCCATAAGGGCAGAGAGCATAATAGTAGGACAGCCGGTTAAAGCCCTTCATAAAAATGGTATTCTAACCCATTTCGATATAATGGAACCGGTGGACTATTATGATGATGCGGAGTACATTGACGGAATAATAAAATACATAGATGATACAGGCAAAGTTATTAAATTTGAAGACTATGACGGCAATCTGCGGACTTATGGGCTTGATGACAGAACAGTCGTCACTATAAATGACTATTATGAAACAATAGACAAGCTTCATACGGAGCAAGATGCTGTTTTTGAAATAAACGGTAGGGTTGTAAAAAACATAAAAGCATTTACAGCCTATACCCCCGAAACGCCGGAGGAATACAAGGCTGTTCTTAGAGTTAGAGAAATAGACGGTAATGAAATAACACTGACCCGGCCTGAAGATAGACAAAACCCCATGGTATTTAAAATAGATAATCAAACCTCCTTGACCTATTTAGGTTATCCGATCAGGATTCATAACATCAAAGTAGGGGACTTGGTAAAGATAAATTCGGATAAAAATCATAAAGCCGAAAACATAGAGCTTATGACTAAAAGACAACAAGTAGAAAAAATCTATAAGGCAAAAATATTGAATATCTTGCCTATAGAGCAAAGACTGGCCTTGAGCGATGTTCAATCCTATAAATATCCTGATTGGGAAAGAGTAAACAGTGAAAAAACATTTTCCCTAAAAAGAGATACGGAAATATACAAAGATGGCATGACCTTGCAACTTGCCGATTTAAACAAGCAAAAAGGGACAGAGGCTTATATTGTTACCGTAAATGATTTTGGCACGGAGACTATCGCCAAGATTACTCTAAAGAGTGTCAGCGAAGACTCTGTATATAGCGGATCCATAGGTACGGAATGGACTACCAACACACTCAGCCTTGCCGATGGTCAAAAACTTGCCTTTGATGAAGGAACAATAATAATTAAAGACAGAAGACTATTGGATATCTCCGACCTTACATACAATAAGGAAGTATTTTTAGTAAAAAACAAGCTTCCCGGAGGGCAAAACTTTGCCGCTGTTATATCTTTAGAAAATGCAAATGGTTTTGATTATAGAAATGTAGTAAGAGGCTATATCCATGATATGGGCGAAGACAATTTTTCACTGGAATCCTATGCACAACTTGTAAACAATCAATGGGATTATTATTATGATGATGAGGTCTATTATTACGTAAGCAAAGATACTAAAATATTGGATAACGTAGTGGAAAAAACTTATATATCCCGTGATAAATTTTTGGAAAGCAGACATTGGGAAAAGAAGAAAAGCGGTTTCGCATCGCCTAACTATAATTCATATACCATCCACGATCCGGAGCAATACTCCGGGGATAAAGGACCTCACTATGAAAAGTGCAAACTCAAAAGTCAGCATATGCTGGCCTATGCAATGATAAACGAAGACGGAGAGGCAATAGCCATTAATATATATAAAAGAGATCCCAATCTGGGAAAAGAAAATGTAAACTTCACTGAAAGCTATGTTTCAGGGGAAGTAGAATCAATAAATGAAGTATTTACTCAGTTGAGGCTGTCAGATGTAAAGAAATTCAGTAATTTCGACAGCGAATGGAAGCCAAGTAAAGCTAAAGAAACGATAAATACAAATAATGCAATGATAATCAAAAACGAACGTGTGGTGACCTTAGGCGATTTAACTCTAGGTGATAAGGTTTATGC
>CAYXUX010000179.1:0-3306 GCA_964468275.1 uncultured Clostridiaceae bacterium | reverse complement strand
CTTTACAAAACCTCTTAATAAGATGAAAAACTCTGCTGTATTGCTTGCTTCAGGAGACTATACGATAAAAACAGGTGTGAAACAAAATGATGAAATAGGCGAACTGGCCAAGGCTATAGATACACTTAGTGAGAAATTGGATTTAGCAAGTCAGGAAAGTCAGAAACTACACAAACTGCGCAATGATTTTGTTGCCAATATCTCCCACGAGTTAAGAACCCCTGTTACGGTAATCCGAGGTTCTTTGGAAGCCCTATATGATGAAATCATAATTGATAAAGAAAAAGTAAAAGAATATCATGGTCAAATTCTTAACGAAAGTATTTATTTGCAACGATTAATTAATGATTTATTAGATTTGTCCCGCTTACAAAATACAGATTTTAAAATGGAAATGGAAGAGCTAAATCTATGTGAAGTAATTAATGATGTAGTTCGAAGCACAAAAAGCCTATCTCAATCAAAGGGTATAGAAGTTATTAAAGAGCTTGACACCGATGTTTTAATGTATGTTGGGGATTATGGCAGATTGCGACAAATGCTTTTAATAATATTGGATAATGCTATAAAGTTTTCACCAGATAATGGTACAGTAATAGTATCACTAAAAGACAATATGCTGAGCATTATTGATAAAGGTAAAGGCATACCTTCCGAAGACTTGCCTTATATATTTGATCGTTTTTATAAAGTAAAGTCAAAAGAAAATAAAGAAGGCACAGGCCTGGGATTGGCAATCTCCAAGCAAATAGCTGATAGGCACAATATTAGGCTATCAGTGAGCAGTAATGAAAATAAAGGAACGGAGTTTAGGTTTATATTCAGCTAAAAGTCGGGCTGCAAGGCTGTAAGTTACAAGTGAAATGGGAAACCACGGATTAACACAGGTTTTGTCACTGATAGCACCGCGGGTTTGTAAAATATCAATCTACCGTTAGTAAAGAATCTAAGTCGCAATAATAAAAAACTTTTCGCGTCACTATGAGTGACAGCAACCCGAAATCGTTATCCTGTGGGTTTAGCCTGAAGGTCTTTCCATCGAGTCAAAAGACTTTTCACTCCGTCTTTCCTGTAATCTTGCTTTAAGCTTCTTGCTTTACGCTATCCACTCTTTGCTTTTCAATTTCAGCTTTCTCCTTTATGGTTTTCAAAACCCCGGCAATAAGTGCTATATTTAACATAAAAGTAAAAACATCTGCTACGGCCTGTGATATTTGCACTCCTGTAAGGCCAAATATTTTTGGCAAAACTAAAATACTGGGAATAAAGAAAAGTCCTTGTCTTGCTGAAGACGCTAAGGTAGCCTTCATACCAAAACCCAAGGATTGAAGAGTCATATTAATAATTACGGAAAAAGCATGCAAGGGCAATACCAAACATTGAAACCTCAAGGTTCGTGAAGCAATCTTTATAACCTCCAAATCGCCCCTTCTGAATACCGTTATTACTTGGGGAGAGAGCGTAAAGAAAATAACTGCCAACACTATTAGAACTTTAATAGCCACTTTTCCGCTAAACCAGAATGCCTCCAAAACCCTATCATATCTTTTGGCACCGTAGTTAAAACCGACTGCAGGCATATAACCTTGCCCAAAGCCAATCAATGCCGAATATATAAACATTAATATTCTGGTTACTATTGAAACTGCCGCAACAGCAGGATCACCATAAGGCGAGGCCGCAACATTGAGAAAAACTGTTGCAGCACTTGCAAGGCCTTGCCTGTAAAAAGTAGGAAGGCCTGTCCTAAGTATTTCCTTATACATTTTGAAAGAGAAGTTTATATTGGAAAATTTAATTTTAATACTACCTTCTACGAAGTTAGTTTGTATAAATAAAATTATAAAGCTGATGAACTGACTAATGATAGTTGCTATAGCGGCACCGGAAATACCCATGTTGAAGCCGAATATTAAAATAGGGTCTAATATTATATTCAGTACTCCCCCCACGGTAATCCCAATCATTGACTTAACAGCATTTCCTTGGGAGCGCAATACAACGTTAAGTACAAAAGAACCACACATATAAGGCGCTCCAATTAATATGTAGCGCCCGTAGTCCTTTGCATAAGGTGCTATTGTTTCCGTAGCTCCCAAAAACACAACCAATCTATCAATGTTTGCAAGCCCAAAAACAGCAAGTAAAAGCCCTAGAAATAACGAAGTAAAAAAACCTGTAGCCGCTACTTGCTTAGCGGTTTTCCTATCTTTCCTTCCAAGACTTCTTGATATAAAATTCCCGCTGCCCGTGCCTATTGTAAATCCTATGGCTTGAATCATTGCCATAAGAGAAAAATCAACTCCCACGGCACCTGCCGCCGATGTCCCTATTTGACTGACGAAAAAGGTGTCGGCCATATTATATATGGATGTGATTAGCATACTAATGATTGTTGGTATTGCAATTTTGGGTATCAAAACATTTATCGGTGTCTCTGTCATCATAATATATTTGTCATCTTTTTGCATTTATAACTCCTTATATTTGCAATCAACCGAATATTTCATCAGATCATGAAGCTTTTTCATTTGATTTTCATCCGGTGGTTGTATTATTCTTCTTCTTTTTCTCCTTCTCCTCCCGTATCCGGTGTACCTTCTTCGGCGCCTTCTTCAGCTGCTTCTTCTAATTCTTCCTCTTCTTCCTCTATAGTTATCTTCGGAATCCTAGCAGTACAGATTAGAGTTTCCGGGTCTTCCAAACATTCTACACCTTCAGGGAATTCTATTTCCGATAAAACCTTTGTATCCCCATCTTCCATTTCGCTTACATCCAGCTCTATTCTATCAGGAATAACATCAAGACGCCCGATAAGTTGAATTTCCGTTAGGTTCTGTTGTAAAACTAATTTTTTAAATGATAATTCTTCAGCACCATGTAATATAATCGGTACATCTAATGTAAGTTTTTCTTCCAAATCAACTACTTGAATATCCAGATGAAATATTTCTCTAGTTATTACATCCCTAGCCACTTCCTTGAATATACCAAGGTTTTCCTTTTCATCAAAAACGACTCTGATTCTTGCTCTGTCTCCATATCTTCTGATTATGCCGTTTAATTCATTTTTATCAAATTGTACAGATTTTGTTGCTATGCTTTTGCCGTATAAAACACCGGGTACAGAGCTGCCTCTTCTAACTATATAGCCTTTTTCATTTCTCGGCATAGCAACAAGTTTGTTGTCACTCATGTTCAAAATCCTTCCTTTCTTTAGTCCAACACATAGAACAATGGTAAATTGTTTTAATATATATAGTATTATACCAGTTAAATAAAATTAAAACCAGATTTTTTTATAGG
>CAYXUX010000178.1:0-3321 GCA_964468275.1 uncultured Clostridiaceae bacterium | reverse complement strand
CTTCTACATGCTGTTCACCGTCAACACATCTTAAAAAAGAAGAATCATCCGGAGACTTAATATAGGAAGTCTTTTCAGATAGAATTGATTTAATATTTTCTTCTTCTTTTGCAAAACTAGATTTTACAAACATTTCTGAAAGTACTTCTACCGTGCTATCTTTATTTATTACGAATTCGCTTTTGCTTAGATTCTCACTTTTTTCACTACAATCATTATCGCCGAATCTATGATTATACTCTTCTTCTTTAATTTCCGGATTTATTATTTTTGAAAAGAAGTTAACTATTTGCCCCTTGCCGAGCAGTAAAAAAGATGCAATCCAAATTAACACTATTATAATTAAATAAAAGTGAATATTTTTGCTTGCCTTCAAGATTATTCCTCCTGATAAATTGATTTATTTATATATTATTATTGCCCACTTTTCGCAAAATCTAAAATGCAGATATCATATTAAGACTTTCCTTAGAATAGTATTAATAGGAAAAGCATGACAAGAAAGGGGGCTCATTATGGAAAGCTTAAAAACATATAAAGCCTCAATACCTACATACAAAGGTTTAAGTGAATCCGAGGCTTTAGAAAAATTAAAAAAATATGGCCTTAATGAAATCATGAAAAAGAAAAGAAGGCAAACATTAACTATAATTATAGACCAATTTAAAAATCTTATGACTATCGTCCTCATACTAGCGGCTGTTATTTCTTGGTTTTTAGGAGAAAAAGCGGATTCTTTAACCATATTGGCAATAATAGTTCTTAATTCTTTACTTGGGTTTATTCAAGAATATAAAGCGGAACGCTCTATAGAGGCTTTAATGGAAATGTCTGCACCTACTGCTAAAGTTATAAGGGGTGGTAGGAAGTACCACATAAACACAAAATATTTAGTCCCCGGTGATATTATTCAACTCAGCCAAGGTGATAGAATACCTGCTGATGGAATCCTTCTTGTTAGTACAGGGTTAATGGTAGATGAATCATTATTAACAGGTGAATCCGTACCAATTGAAAAATCCCATAATAAATCAAATCGTGTTTATATGGGGACTATAGTGACTATGGGAAAAGCAGATGTCATTATTTCACTAACAGGTATGGATACTGAAATGGGCAAAATAGCTAATATGCTTCAAGAAATCACTGACGAACAAACTCCATTGCAAAAAAGACTCTCGGAGCTTGGAAAGTATATAGTAGCCATTTGCATTATCATTTGCTTTATAGTAGCTATTACAGGAATTATTCGAGGAGAAGATCCTTATAATATGTTGCTTACAGGTATCAGCTTGGCAGTTGCCGCCATCCCGGAAGGCCTTCCTGCTGTAGTAACAATTGCCTTAGCAATTGGTGTTCAACGTATGTATAAGAAAAACGCCCTAATTCGAAAGCTTCCTGCTGTAGAAACCCTAGGTTGCACTACTTTAATATGTTCTGATAAAACAGGGACCTTAACTCAAAATAGGCTAAGCGTGAAAAAGCTTTATTTGTGTGATAGATTTTTTGATTTAAATAATAAAACCTTTCCCTTAGACAAACAAACTGAATTATTTTTTAAATCCTCAGTTATATGCAATGATGCTTCTTATGAAGAAAGTATGCTTGGTGTAGCTACATCTATAGGTGACCCTACAGAGGTCGCTTTGCTTAAAGCCGCATGGAGTGTGGGAATAAAAAAAGCAGATATTGATAAAGAGTATGTGCGTATTTATGAAATCCCTTTTGATTCAGATAGAAAACGTATGGCTGTTATTGTAAAGAATAAAAGGGGTAAATTATTTGTTTTCGTAAAAGGCGCAATAGATATAATGTTAGACTTATGTAATAGGCAAATTACTTCAAATGAAACTGCTGCTTTAAATCCAATAGATAAAAGAATGATTTTGAAAGCTAATGAAAAGATGGCTACCTCTGCATTAAGAGTGATAGGGACTGCCTATAAAGAATTGGATGGCTATACTACAGATAATGCAATTTTAGAAAATAAGCTTATTTTTATTGGTATTTCTGGCATGATAGATCCACCAAGGCCTGAAGCAACAAAAGCTATTGAGAAATGTATACTTTCCGGTATCAGACCTATTATGATAACCGGTGACCATAAATTAACTGCAGCTGCGATAGGAAAAGAATTAGGTATACTTGCTTCGCAAAAAAGCATAATGACAGGTAAAGAAATGGACTTGCTAAGCGATAAAGAATTAAAGAAGGTTTCTCAATATATATCCGTATATGCTAGGGTTTCACCCAGACACAAATTAAGAATAGTAAAGGCGTTAAAGTCGTTGGGACACGTAGTAGCAATGACAGGTGACGGTGTTAATGATGCACCGGCAATAAAGGAGGCAGATATAGGCATAGCTATGGGGTTATCGGGAACAGATGTAGCGAAAGAGGCTTCATCAATGATACTTATGGATGACAATTTTTCAACTATAGTATCGGCTGTAGAAGAAGGCCGTATTATCTATGATAATATAAGAAAATTTATCAGATATTTATTGTCTTGTAATATAGGAGAAGTCCTTACTATGTTTTTTGCTTCTATTATGAAACTGCCGATTCCGTTGATACCGATTCAAATTCTCTGGGTAAATCTTGTTACTGATGGTCTTCCGGCTATGGCTTTAGGTATTGATCCGCCTGATAAGGATATAATGTATAGAAAACCCAGAAAGAAAAACGAAAGCATTTTTTCCAGGGGTCTTGGATTAAAAATATTATCAAGAGGATTGGTAATCAGTCTTGGAACCTTGGGTGTTTATGCCTTGGTATTATATCTTACGTATTATGATGTAAGAAGAGCACGTTGCTGTGCTTTTGCTTCTTTAGTCCTTAGTCAATTGATTTTTGTATTTGAATGTCGTTCTGAAAGCAAGTCCCTACTTAAAATAAATCCTTTAACTAATATTCCTTTAATTTTGTCTGTACTTTGTTCTGTAGGTTTATTATTAATGGTTTTATATGTGCCTGTTTTTCAGCCGGTATTTCATACTGTTCCACTGAATAAATTAGAATGGATTATTATTGTCTTTTCTTCCGGCATTTGGACCTTACTGTCTTTGATTACAAGGCCCTTTAAAAAACGTAGCAAATTTATGTAGTTTATAGACACTAGTGCTAGAGTATACTATACGAAACATCTATCGAGAGTTACATAGTAGGCTTAGCACACAGGATATGATTTTGACAGGTCTAAAAATTGCTATACCTATCTATGCTTAGTATCCAATAGCTTCGATAAGGCTCGTTCTTTATGCCATGTGTATATTATACAGCACCAGAGTTACGAAACCTAAACTTCTAAACTCATTCCGG
>CAYXUX010000177.1:0-3344 GCA_964468275.1 uncultured Clostridiaceae bacterium | reverse complement strand
ATTCACTGATATGATTGATTAGCCATTCAATCACCAACAATTTCATCGCATCGATGTTTTCTTCGGTGATTCCTTCTTTTATTGCCTTGTCCACTAATTTGCTAAGTTCATTTGTAATATAAATATGCTGCTTCTTATGCTCTTCCAAATCAGGATAACCTATTCCCTCCATTACCTTTTCTTCGTCTTTAAAATGTGTTGCCACATAATTAAGCAAAAATTGATACATCTTTTTTACTGCAAAAGGTTTTGAATCTACTTCCAAATTTAAAATATCCTCCGCTTTATCAAAGATACCTTTATGCTGCTCATCAATAGTATCTACACCAATTTTTAATTCATCACTCCACCATAGCATAAAATAATAAACTCCCTTCCATATAGACAGATTACCTGTTATTATTTTCAACATTTATTCCCTAATTTCTACATATAATTATATACTACTAATCCATACCATTTCAATAAAACAAAAACTTATGTTCACGATTTAATCAATTTTAGGTTACTGTTCGCACCCTAACCATTTCTGATAAGCAGCTTATTAATATTTGCAATAAAAAATATAAATATATTCACACAAATTCTATTTCAGAAATCCTTAAATTATGCCGATATATTATTAAATGGAGGTGATTATGATGAAAGTCGGAGGTGTACAACCTGTAAAACCTGTAATTCCACCGGAAAAAATTGAACCTAAGGAAAAGGATATAAAGAAAAAAGATGCCAAAGGACAAGAACAACCTGCAGTTGTATATAACAAATCGGAAAAGAAAAATATTAGACATATATATGATAAAAACACAATACTGAAGCTCAAGGCGGAAGCAGATAAATCCTATGACGGCTTAAGGCGTTTAGTTGAAGAGCTGCTCACCAGACAAGGAAAGACTTTTAAATTTCTTGAACCTGACACAATAATAGAAATTGATGATAAAGCCCGTCTTGAAGCGGAAGCGTTAATTGGTCCTGACGGGGAATTAGGAGTGGAGAAAACCAGCCAACGTATCGTAGATTTCGCAATAGCCGCATCCGGTGGAGACAAATCCAAATTGGAAACTCTTAGAAATGCCATTGATAGAGGTTTTAAAGAAGCGGAAAAGATATTAGGCAAATTGCCTGAAATATCTAGACAAACCTACGATGCCATTATGGAAAAGCTGGATGCTTGGGAAAAAGAAGAGTAATAACCCCACACCGTCATTCTGAGGAGCACAGCGACGAAGAATCTTACGAGAAACCACAAATGTACCTACAGTAGCTTCGAATTCATTCGAAGATTCCCCCGGTAATACGGGGCTGCTAGGATTGAATATGCAAATAAGCCGGGGAAATAAATCCCCGGCTTATTAATATTTAGATTATCTTAGTAATTGTAATACTGATTGAGGTGCCATATTTGCTTGCGGGCAATCAAATGGCTTTCACCATCTGCCAGACTATATCTTCAACCTATTTAGCCACTAACCACTAACCACTAAAACAGGTTGTCGGGTACTTCGGGAGCACCTCTTCCCTACGGATTTCATCACCATGCAATCTGTTATAAATTGTTTAGGTGGTATATCCTAGTCGTTGAACCTTCTCCAACCTTTCGATACAGGAGCTTGGCTGCTGATTGTCCAATCCAACTAATTTTTACACCTTCACGATTACCCTTTCGGATTGCGTTGTGGTTTAGTCAGCTTAAGGAGTTCCCAGCAATTCACCCGATTTGCACCTAAGGATTACTCCCTAAGGGACCCTGCCAACTGACTACCGCCTATCCTAACAGTTGTAATACTGATTGGGGTGCCATATTAGCTTGAGCCAACATAGCTGTCGCAGCTTGTTGTAATATATTCTGCTTAGTGAATTCCATTATCTCTTTGGCCATATCTACATCTCTGATTCTTGCTTCTGCTGCTTGCAGGTTCTCTGAAGTATTATCAAGATTCTTTATAGTATGTTCTAATCTATTTTGCATAGCTCCAAGTTTGGAACGCTCAGATGAAACTGTGCTTATTGCATCATCAATAACAGTTATAGCCTTATCTGCTGCTGCTTGAGTAGATACATTGATGCCGCCTACTGCATTGCCTTCACCATCATCAAGATATTTTCCTGAAGCAACATCCAATGTCTTTTCCGGATCTATAGCTGCTAAGTCATTCCCATCTAAATGTACATTATCCAATGCGTACCAATTGTCACCGATTTTAACTCCTACTACTTCTCCTGCTGCACTATCATTGTCTTTTATTACTGTGGCTGTTTTCCCAAGTACTGCTACGTTTTCTTCTTCTACTACAAGTTTTCCGTTAAGAGTGATTCCTTCTTTGACGGGTAAAGCCTCAGCTCCTGCTTTAGCTGCTAAATCTGTTCCGCTTACTTCTATGTCTTCCAATGCATACCATTTGCCTGTCTCAATCTCTATAGCTACTATATTTCCTTCAGCATCTTTTACAGCATTTTTATTAGTGGATTGATCGTAATCAGTAAACCCTAAGGCGACAATTGCATCTTTATCAAGTTCTTCAACTTCTAAAAATTCAACCCCACCTGCTACTTTTAATGCATAGGCACTCATATCTGATATTGCTATTGTTGTATTTTGAGCTTCATTGGCACCTATATGGAATTTCTTATCTTCATAGGTCCCGTCTAATAAATCCATTGTGTTAAATTGAGTGGTCGTTGATATTCTTGTAATCTCCGTTGCCAGTTGGTCTATTTCTTTTTGGATTTCAAGTCTATCATCATCTGTATTTGTGTCAGTGGATGATTGTACTGCCAATTCTCTCATTCTTTGTAAAATTGCGTGAGTCTCATTTAATGCACCTTCTGCTGTTTGAATAAGGGAGATGCCGTCTTGAGCATTCCTCGATGCCTGTGTAAGTCCTCGAATTTGACCTCTCATCTTTTCGGAGATTGCCAAGCCTGCGGCGTCGTCTCCGGCTCTGTTGATCCTAAAGCCGGATGAAAGTTTCTCCATAGATTTTGCTCCACTATTTGTTGAAATTCCCAGTTGTCTGTGGGTATTCATTGCCATTAAGTTGTTATTAATTCTCATAATTCTTCCTCCTTGAATTTTACTTTTCCGGAGTCCTTTCCGGAATTTATTTGCAAAGATGTCACTTCTCATGCCATGGGCCCTATGGTTTTTGAAATGTCATCTATTGCTTTCATAATTTATATCGGAGGAATGTTTATGGAACTTTAGAGTTTTTTAGAATATTTTGCGAGTTTTATCAAAGGGTTGGAATGGAGATTTATATACGGGCGAATGAATCCGCCTCTACGGTGGTTGAGGGAGTTATCGTTGTATATTGAGTTGATTTAGCAAAGCTTCCTGCAACACT
>CAYXUX010000176.1:0-3345 GCA_964468275.1 uncultured Clostridiaceae bacterium | reverse complement strand
GAATCTTTCCCCCGAAGGACTACCTTGGTATTGTAGGGGCTACCTGAGGTCGCCCCCGAAAGCCAGACTCCATCAAAAAAATACTCTATTAATAAAAAATATCGCAACTATAAACACTGCCGTTAAAACAATATTTATATAATCCAATCCTTTCATCTTCAGCCTGGCATAAGCTGTTCTATCAGTATATGCTCTAAAACCCCTGCATTCCATTGCCGCAGATATATATTTAGCCCTTCTGAGAGAATTTATAACAGAAGGTGTAAGCACATAGGTGTATAAAGACAATTTTTGTCTCAAAGGTACCTTTTTCAGATCTGCTCCCGCTAATTGTATGGCGGTAGTTGAATCAGTAAATTCATCTTTAAACATAGGGAGAAACTTCATTGCAATTAGTACCATATATGCGATTTCATAAGGTAGCTTCATTGCTATAAGTCCATAAATAATATTTAAAATGCCGGATGATGCAATAATAACAGCAGAAAGAATAATTATAGACATTCTGATTATGATTGAAATACCTATTATCAGCCCTTCAGTAGTTAGAATTTTAAATCCTGCTAAGTAAATTAGTCCGTTACCTCCCTTTATGAAAATACTTTGAATAAATATAAGGGATATGAAGACATATAAAAATCTTCTGAGTTTCTTTATTGTATTAACAATGGGAAGACGCATTACCAAACAATAAACTAAAGTTAGCAGCAATAATAGAAGAAGCCCGTAAATATTCCTAATCACTATCGCGGCGGTGGAAATCAGTGCAACAATTATAATTCGCGTTCTTGGATCTAAATATATCATAGAGGCTCAACTCCCTTATCTTTGAAACTTAGGAGTTTATCAACATTGTTTAATAAAAACTTATTGTCATGGCTTATTATCATATAGCCTTTGTCTTCTTTTGTTAAAGTCCGGAGGCATAGCTCCAATTTTTTTAAATGGGCTATGTCAAGACCGGTGCTTGGCTCGTCAAGTATTACAAAAATAACATCCCTTGATAGTACCGAAGCAATAGCCAGCCTTTGTTTTTGGCCAAAGCTTAGATTAAAAGGAAGTTCATCTTTATAATTTGTCAAACCGAATAATTCCAAATAATAATCTGCCTTATCATTGACTTCCTTACCGCCAAAAATCATTTGCTCCCAGACAGTAGGAGCAAATAATTGCTTTTCCGGATTTTGAAAAATAAAACCTACTTTTCTGCCGATAGAGCTTAAACTCATACTTTTAATATTCTCATCTTCAAGGTAAATTTCTCCCTTTTGAGGTTTCATAATTCCCAACATCAGTTTAGCTAATGTTGTTTTGCCGCAGCCATTTGGCCCAATCAAACCTATTCTTTGGTTTTTATCAAAGGAGAGATTCATATTTTCAAAAATCATATCAGATTTGGGATAGGAAAAAGTCAGAGATTTTATTGTATATAAACTCATTATCCTGTCCCCCTTTTAGCAAATCTTCAATTTTTCCTTCTTTCATAAGATAAATATAATCAGCTATCATTAAATTATCTAAATCGTGGTCTATAAATATTATGGTTTTCCCCAATTGTTGCAGTGTTTTCATAGTATTAACTACTAATTGTTTATTTTCCATATCAAGATTTGCCATTACTTCATCTAAAATTATGATGTCCGGATTCAAGCTTAATATTGAGGCTATTGCAATCAAGCGTTTTTCCCCACCTGATAAAAAAGAAGAGTTTCTGTATCTTAAATGTTCTATATTCAGCTTTTTTAATGTGGAATCTATTATATTGTCGATTTCTTCATAAGGCAGGCAGTAGTTTTCAGGTGCAAAGGCTATTTCCGATTCTACAGAAGGCAAAAATAACTGATTGTCTACTTCTTGAAAAACCAAGCCAATTTCTTTAGAAATACTGGAAAGAGGCAGGTTTTTAATATTTTTATTTTTTAATAAAATATTACCCTCCACTAAACCCGGTAAGCTTTTTGGAATGGCACCGCACAAAATAAAAGCCAAAGTGCTTTTGCCGCAGCCACTTAAACCGGCAATAGCCGTTATTGAATTTTCCTCAATATCCATATTGATAGAATCAAGTATGACAGGACTATTTTTATTATATCTAAATCTAAGATTTTTGATTTCTAGTATTGTTTTCATTCTAAACGTACCTCTATCACGTACTTGCACCATCTTTGGGCAAACATATCGGCGGTGGCTATCATTTGAAAAGGGCCGCTGCCACCTTTTTTCATAGTTCCCAAAGGTTTACCGTCTTTTTCAAAAGCTAAATATACATTCTTTCTTGCGAGTATCTCATCAACGCCAAGGGCTATAACATAACCGTCCAACCCGGTAATGATGACCTTTGTATATGAGGAAATAGTATCGTCATCTATAGTTGCTTCATTAAGTACATTTTTTAGCAAAACACCCTTATATTTGCGTGGGGTAGGTCCTGTGGTTGAAGTGTCTTCCGTTGCACGGAAGTCTTTGCTTCCAAGGGAAGTAATTTCATCAAAGGTAAGCTGCACAGACTTTTCCCCTGCAATAAAAGTTATAGTTCCTTCATCATCTAATCTAGGGCTTATATTCTTCATATTTATATAGCCTAATACTGATATGGATAGAGCTAATAAAGCAATTATTATGATAAGTTTTTTATTTTTCATATTCTCACTCCCGATTAGAGATTTATTAATTCTTTATAATATCAGTTTTCTCCAACTGTTTCATAATTTTATAAGCCAAGAGACCTCCCAATCCCCCTGATAGTGCCGCAACGCTAAGAGTTAGCAGCATAGGAATCAGTGGGAGCCTAAAAAATACGAGGGAAGATAAAAAAGTACCGGTAATATTGGCTGTAAGACCCAATGTAAAGAAGCCAATGGGTGTAAATTTTTTATTTCTAAGCATTATTGCTATAATATCGGTCATTATCCCCGGCATGGAATAGGTAATTAAACTAATTGCACCGTGGGTACCATATACCCCTGTTATCATTATTAAAAGAGCTTGTACAAGTCCTATCAAGGTGGAAGTACCTTTCTTTTTTGTGATACCGAGTCCTAATACTATCCATAGCATATAAAATCCCCCGGCTGCAGCACCACCGGGGATATAAAGGGGTCCGGTGATGATATGCACCAGAGGTACGATTATAGGCTTTATTGCAATACCCAAAGCAGATGTCAATGCGATTATCACCAAATCAAACATGGAAAATCTATTTAAAAACTTTTTCATATTCCACCTCACACTTATACCACCCTGTCATTTTTAGCGACAGCTAAGAATCTTTCTCCCCAAGGAATTCCTCGGCACCGTAGGGGCGACCTGTGGTCGCCTTTATAACAGGTATAAAAATATCCTCTG
>CAYXUX010000175.1:1313-3405 GCA_964468275.1 uncultured Clostridiaceae bacterium | reverse complement strand
TAATTTAGTACTTACAAATCTAATAATTTTTCATAAATAGCATTAAATATAATGTTACACATTTTCAATGCTTCTTTTGGTGCTTTTTCGATGTATTCATATTGTCTTACACTTAAATCTAAGACCTTTACCTGATCCACTAAAATGTCTCCTTTAGTTCTTAGATTATATATATCCAAATTTACTCTCGTAAAGAAGGTACTAATAGAATTAGTAATTGGTAAAACCGTTACTAATCCATTTAGTTCTCTTTGAGTAGAAGGATCTGAAATTACAAGCCCCGGTCTATATCCTTTTTGCTCATGTCCTTCCGAAGGAGAAAAATCAATCTTTATTATATCTCCGAATTCCAAATTGATATATTTACTTTTGTTTTTTCCTGACATATCTGCTACCATTCTTCCTTACCAATTGGACTTCCCCAATCAATATCAATTTTCGGATTAAGTTTTCCTTTAGATTGCTCAGATAAAAGTTCGAATTTTGTTTTTTTCTGTCTTTTGCTTAACAACAATTTGTTTCCCTCAATATTAATATCAAAGCTAATATTTTCAAAATTAGTATCGTCAACATTCAATTCATCCAATATTTTTTTTGGTAATCGTATAGCCGCACTATTGCCCCATTTTACCAAATTAACATTCACTAAAATCACCTCTTCCTAATTTGCCTATTCTGATTACAGTATATACGTGTATATACTATTTGTCAATATATTATGCCTTTAAAACGTAAGAATCGTCCCTCCGATGTCCTCCGATATCGTTTCTCCGGTTTAAGCGGCGAATTGGCTGTTGTATAGGTCAGCGTAGAAGCCGTCTTTCGCCATAAGTTCCTCATGGGAGCCCTTTTCTATAATCTTCCCATCATTCATAACCAAAATAATATCAGCATTTTTAATCGTAGATAATCTATGAGCTATTACAAAGCTTGTTCTTCCTTCCATAAGCTTATTCATACCTTTTTGTATAAGGATTTCCGTTCGGGTATCAACATTAGACGTAGCCTCATCCAATATCAATATGGATGGATTGGCTAAAATCGCTCTTGCTATTGTTAAAAGCTGCTTCTGTCCTTGGGAAATATTTGAACTTTCTTCATTTAATACAGTATCGTATCCCTGAGGCAGTGTCCTAATAAAGTGGTCTGCCTGAGCAAGCCTAGCAGCATTTATGATTTCTTCGGGGGTGGCGCCTTCTCTACCATAAGCAATATTATCCCATATGGTACCATTAAAAAGCCAAGTGTCTTGGAGCACCATTCCAAACTTTTCCCTTAGCTCATGTCTGGTCATATCCTTTGTTGAAATACCGTCTACCGTTATCTTGCCCCCGTCTATTTCATAAAATCTCATGAGCAGATTAACCAAAGTTGTTTTTCCCGCACCTGTTGGACCGACAATAGCAACAGTTTCACCGCAGCATGCCTCCATGTCTAAATCCTCCATGATTAGTCTGTCTTTTGTATATCCGAAGGTTACTTTATCAAATCTAACATCACCATTTTTGATTTCCGGTACTTTGCTCTCCGCCGGATCCTGTTCCTCTTCTTTTTCATCCAAAAGCTCAAATACTCTTTCGGCAGAAGCAATGGTGGATTGAAATATATTTATAATCTCCGCTAATTGCATTATGGGTTGATTGAATTGTCTTGAATATTGGATAAAAGCCTGCACATCCCCTATTGGCAATACCCCTTTTATAAGGAAAACTCCGCCCAAGACTGCTACAACAATATATCCAAGACTGTTTACTAGTCCCATAAGGGGCATTATTATCCCTGTTATGAATTGAGATTTCCAACCGTGCTCATAAAGCTCTTTATTAATTTTTTCAAAATCCTCGATAGCCATTAATTCATTGCCATAGGCCTTTATAATCCCATGGCCTGAAAATGTTTCTTCAATATGGGCATTGACCTCTCCAAGACTTTTCGCTTGTGCTGCAAAGTATTTTTGTGATATCTTTGCTATATTTTTAGTAAGCAATATGCTAAGAGGGATCGTGATAAGCGTGGCCAAAGTTATAATAGGGCTTATAATAATCATCATTATTAAAATACCTATGAGGGTCGTTACAGAGGATAAAGCCTG
>CAYXUX010000175.1:0-1213 GCA_964468275.1 uncultured Clostridiaceae bacterium | reverse complement strand
CCTTTATCTATAGAATTAGCGCTGTTTGTAAAGCTCTCGTATAAGTGTGTAGTAATGGTTCCCATTACCTTTGGGCTAATAATTGTGAATAATGTACTGAGCAGTGAAAACAAGGCCACTGCCCCAATTAAAAATTTATAGGGTTTTAGGTATTCCAAAAGCCTCTTTAAACTGCCTTTAAAGTCCTTTGCTTTTTCTACCGGCCTTGCCATTCTCTGACCGGGTCCGCCGCCGCCTCGGCCTATCATTCTTCGTGGGCTTCTATCTTGTTTATCTTCACTCATTAGACTGCCTCCTCTCCAAGCTGCGATATTACAATTTCTCGATATGCCTCGCAGTCATTTACAAGGTGGGTATGTGTGCCTTGGCCTACAATCCTACCCTCGTCAAGGACTATTATATGTTCCGCATCCTTTATAGTACTTACCCGCTGTGCAACAACAATCATAGCAGAATCCTCTGTATAGGTCTTCAATGCTTCTCTCAGCTTCCTGTCCGTCTGAAAGTCCAGGGCTGAGAAGCTATCATCAAACAAATAAAAATCCGGCTTCCTTATTAAAGCCCTTGCAATAGCCAACCTCTGCTTTTGACCTCCGGAAAGGTTTTTTCCGCTTTGGGCAAGAATGTGGTTCAGGCCTTCCTCCGTATCCTTGACGAAATCCCAAGCCTGAGCTATTTTTAAAACCTCGATTATTTCTTCGTCAGTGGCATCTTCACGACCGAAGCGGATATTATCTCTTATAGTACCTGTAAATAGTACTGCTCTTTGGGAAATCAGGCCAAATCTTTTCCTTAGATTCTCCTGAGTCAGATCCCTTATATCCACACCGTCTATCGCAATTTGCCCCTCCGTAACATCATAGAATCTTATCAATAGATTTAATATTGTTGATTTTCCTGAACCGGTACCTCCTATGATTGCAGTGGTTTCACCTTTTTTGGCAGAAAAGTTGATATCACACACAGCCGGAGTAGAGGCATCTTGGTATTTGAAGGATACATCTTTTAATTCCAAAACCTCGCTTTTTGCTCTAACATCAAGGTTTTTGCTGCCATCCTTGATTTCACTTTTTAAATCAAGGACACCGTTTATCCTTTCCGCAGAGGCACTAGCTCTCGGAAGCATAACGAATATCATGGAAACCATAATCATAGAAAACATTATCTGTGACACATATTGAATAAATGCCATCAGTTGTCCTACTTCCAAGTT
>CAYXUX010000174.1:0-3571 GCA_964468275.1 uncultured Clostridiaceae bacterium | reverse complement strand
ATATTATAACAAATATAAGCATAAAACCAATACTTATTATATTGGATAAATACAACTTTAAAAAATCATTATGATATTCTAAATAGCAATTGCATGATATATACGAAGCTGTTACAATAAGAAAAGAAAAAGAGATGTTGTGGCACGCTAAGTGACTCGTATGACATTAAATTAAAGGTAATAAATTAAATTGTAAAATCTTAAACATGTTGTGACACAACGAATAGAAGTAGTTACGCTACTGTGGCTCAGCTGGCAGAGCAATTGATTCGTAATCAATAGGTCAGGGGTTCGAGTCCCCTCAGTAGCTCCATTCACTTCACTTTAAAGGATTTTATGATTTTATTGAAGATTATAGTATTATAATTCTTCCAATGCTTTTTCTGCATAGAGAAACATGCCCTATATATAATTCCGTCATCATTTTCTAATAGACAACCATAGGATTTATATACTACACCTTTATTATTGGGCCTCTCGTATTGAACTAAAAAACCCTTCATTTCATTAACAGTAACCTCTTGTTTTGAATAGAATTCGTAACCTTCTGGATCCGCCGGAGACTTTTCTGATTCCACTATAAAGTCCTTTAAGGATTTTTCCATTTCCCAAGCCTGGATAAACCCATGTATTCTTTTATTGGGTGAAATGAAATATAAATGATATATCACTTCCCCTCCGGAGAAATCCTGTTCCCAAGCGTTCCACCCCGAAGGCAGTGTAAATCTAAATGCACCGTCAAGGGCACTATAGCTTTTATAGCCTTGTTTTTCAATTTTTTCAATTTCTACATTTCTTTTGAATACTTCTGCTGTCATCAGAATTTTATCCGAGTAGTTTATTGTCACCATTATCATAAAAGTAATTAATGCCAGATAAAACACTTTCTTTTTGCTAATGACCCCCATGTCATTCTCTCCTTCATAATAAAGTCCCTTTTAATTTATATGACAATTAAATTTTGATAATGTATAATAAATCTATAAAGTTTGGAGGTGTATTTTTTGAGATATATTGATTTAAGAAGTGATACTGTGACTATGCCTACAAAAGAAATGAGATTGGCTATGGCTAATGCGGAAGTAGGTGACGATGTATATGGTGATGATCCAACCATAAACAAAATGGAAGCCTTAGCTGCTGAGATGACCGGCAAAGAAGCAGCGCTTTTTGTTGCTAGCGGAACCATGGGAAACCAAGTGGCTGTTATGTCCCATACAAACAGGGGTGATGAAGTTATACTCGGTGAAAATGCCCATATTGCGGTGCATGAAGTAGGGGCTACCGCAGTTTTATCCGCAGTGCAGCTTAAAACGATTAAAAGCCCGGATGATATAGTATACCCGGATGCAGTATTAAATGCCATTAGGCCCGATGATATCCATGAGCCAAAAACGGGACTTATTTGCTTGGAGAATGCTTTAAGCAACGGTACTGTAGTTCCTCTAGATATTATGAAAGATGTTTATGATATTGCCGCTAATCACAATATCCCTGTGCATCTGGACGGTGCCAGATTATTTAATGCCGCGGCATATTTAAATGTAAAAGCTACAGATATTACCATGTATTGTGATTCAGTAATGTTTTGTTTATCCAAAGGGCTTTGCGCTCCTGTAGGCTCTATACTTGCCGGTACAAGAGACTTTATTGATAAATCCAGAAAGAACCGAAAGCTTTTAGGCGGAGGTATGAGGCAAGCCGGAATACTCGCTGCGGCAGGAATAATTGCATTGGAAGAAATGACAAAACGCTTAGATGAAGATCATGAAAATGCAAAATATTTTGCTAAAGGATTATCAAAGATAGATGGGATTAAACTAAATGAAAAAAATATCCATATCGATATGGTTTTCTTCACTTTGGATTCGTCTTATATTAAGCCGGATAAGCTTGTTGATAAATTATTCGAGAAAAATATAAAAATAAATAGTCCCGAAGCAGGCTATTATAGATTTGTTTGCAATAATGATGTAGATAAAAAAGATATAGATTATGTTATAAAATGTATGAAAGAAATAATCAAGGGTGTCAATTGACACCCTTTAATTTTTGTCTGCGTAATAGTAATATGAAAAAGGGCCCGCCTAAAACAGAAGTCATGACCCCCACAGGGATTTCCTTAGGCTGTATAAGTACTCTGCCCACTGTATCAGAAAGCATCAATATGCTTGCCCCAAGCAATGCTGAATAAGGTATAAGCTTTTTATGATCCGAACCTCGTAAAATTCTGATAATATGAGGAACTATAAGTCCTATAAAACCTATGGTACCACCTGTAGAAACGACAGCACCTATAATTATCGAACATATTATCAGCAAAATATATTTAAGTTTTTCCGTATTTATTCCAAGATAATGTGCAGACTCATCACCTAAGGACATTATGTTTAATTCTCTGGTAAAAAAACTTAAAACAATTATACCCGGGATTATAAACAAACCGGAAACTATAAGCTTTTCCCATGTAGAAGAAGCTATGCTACCCATAGTCCAAAATACAATATGCTCAACTTGCTTCCTATTAAGCATCATTATAAAAGATATTATGGAAGCAAGAAAGTAGCTTACGGTAACGCCGGCAAGCAGCAAAGAGGTTACTGACATTATATTTTTAGTTTTTGACAGTGTATATACAAAGAATAAAGTAAGTATTGCTCCCACAAAGGCAAATATACCTGTAGTGCTATAACCGAATACTCTTATGTTTATTCCTGCTACTATGGAAATAACAGCGCCCAAAGATGCCCCGGCGGACATGCCTAGTGTATAAGAATCTACTAAAGGATTTTTAAATATTCCTTGCATTACCGCTCCCACTACAGATAACCCTGCCCCTAAGACTGCAGAAATCAAAACCCTGGGTATTCTTATATCCATTAAGATATCTTTGTTATTCGATATCTCCCCTTTAAATAGAATCCCTATAGTCTCCTTGATTGGAATATTTGCCGCACCTATAGATGCGGATATCAAAAACGAAATAAACAAAAGCAGTAAAAATCCAATTAAATAGGCTATTTCCTTAGTGTTTTTTATGTTAATTTTCAATGTTCTCACCATTTTTCATAAGTATTTCTATAAGTTTATCTTTTTTAAATATTCTAATGTTCTCCCTTTCCTTTAACCTTTCATATATACTTGTTGCCTTTCCGCCGGTGAAATCCCTTTCTTTAAAACTAACTTCTTCCTCTATTATATAAATCTTTTTCTTACTAAGCTTTCCGTCTAAAAGCACCTCCAAGTTCAACAAATTTCCTTTACTAAAATAGACTTGGGTTAAAACAATGACATTGGCTTTTAAAGCAAGTTCAACATTTTTATGATGAGCATTACCGGATATTCCTGCAAAAGGTGTTTCCTCTGCAATTTCCAACTGATATTCCTTCGATATAGTCCAATCCGAGTCTCCGATATTTAATACCCCTGTTGTAATTACGAATCCCTCGGAAGCTAAAGTTCTGATTATTTCCTGACCGCTTCCGCCGCCGCAAATGATATGAATCTTTGTATTTCGCTTTTTTCTTTTAACGCCTGACAAAGTATATATATAAGGTTTTCCCGTAACAGG
>CAYXUX010000173.1:0-3584 GCA_964468275.1 uncultured Clostridiaceae bacterium | reverse complement strand
TAATACTAAAAAATATCGGTCATATAGGCGAAGCATTTGGTTTAATATTTGGTAACGCATTTACAGCCAGTGCTGCAGTAGGTGGTTTTGCAGGATCTACTGTTAGAAATTCTATGACTCGTGGTATTGCCCGTGGAGTATTCTCTAATGAAGCGGGTCTTGGTAGTGCACCTATAGCACATGCTGCTGCAACTACAGACCATCCCGTACGTCAAGGACTTTGGGGTGTATTTGAAGTATTTATGGATACAATAGTAATTTGTTCAATAACTGCTTTATCTATTATTATGTCAGGAGCATGGAGCAGTGGAGTATCAGGTGCGGCTTTAACTACACAAGCATTTGATATGACTATTCCCGGTGGCGGATATGTTGTATCTATTGGTGTAATGCTGTTTGCCTTTTCGACTTTACTTAGTTGGGAATATTACGGTGAGCGTTGCTTCGAGTTTTTGCTTGGGCCTAAATCAATAATGCCATATAGACTTATATGGATTCCTCCAATTATCATTGGAGCTATAGGCGGTTTGGAATTTCTTTGGGATTTAGCTGATACACTAAATGGTTTAATGGCTATTCCTAACTTAATCGGTGTGCTTATGCTTTCGGGCGTAGTAATCAGACTTACTAAAGAATTTTTCTCAAAACAATATGTTGAAGAAGAGAAAAAAGCAAAAGCATAGAGTCTAAAACATAAAAGAAAAAGTTAAAAAAGCATATAAATAAATTAAAGCGAGGAAGACCTCGCTTTAATTTATTGACACAAAATATTAATTTAATAATTTGCATTCGTTAATTATTTATGGGTTTTTATATAATCATTGATTAAAAAGTCATAGGTTTTCATAATTTCTTGAACTACTTTATTACTAGGTGAATCAAATCTCATTTCATCTACTTGTGATATTGGAAGCACCTTAGGTGAAGTGCCGGTTATAAATAGAGCATCGCAGGTTTTTAAAAACTCAATGGTAATAGGTTTTTCGTTAACCTTGAAGTTAAGCTCATCACATATTTTTATAATCTTTTTTCGTGTGGTTCCTAAGAGTACATTTTTACCCGGAGCGGTATAAACTGAATCATTTCTAACAAAGAAAACATTTGATCTGCTTCCTTCCGAAATTTCCCCTAGTTCGTTAATTAATAGTGCCTCATATGCTTTGTTTTTATCAATTTCAATATTTACACTTTTTCGAAATTCATTGTTTATTGTTTTGGCTTGTGGGTTTTTTCTGATAGCTTTATATGTAATTGCCTTAATCCCTGTTTTATAAAGATTATTTGCCGGGTAATTACTTTCTATAAAAAATATATAATAATTAGGAACCGGTTTTTCTATATTGTACATTAATATTTTAAAGTTTTTATTCGGTTTATTATTTAAATCAATAATTTTTTTTATGTCTTTTGTAATTGTGCCTAATATGTGTGAGATATCGTGATTTAGTAAATTTGCAGATTTATTAAGTCTCTCAATATGCTCTTCCAAAAAGAGAGGGACCCCGTCTATAACTCTTATCACTTCATATACAATATTGTCTGCCTTTTCAAAAGAAAGATTTTTAGAATTTCCTTTTAATATATTACCGTCTTGGATGTAGAATTCTTCTATTATTTGTTTTTTCATTATACCCAACTCCTATATTGTTAAAAATCATAACCAATTATAACATACCAAACTTCTATTGACACTATGCATATCCAATAATATAATATTTATTAATACGTATCCTAGTATTGCGGGTGTGCTGGAATAGGCAGACAGGTGCGTTTGAGGGGCGCATGTCGAATGGCGTATGGGTTCAAGTCCCATCACCCGCACCATACCAATTTTGTGCTGGTCATTAAAAGTCAATAATTTTAAAGTCTGTTATAAAGCCAGTGAGATTATTATATAAAAAGAGTGGTATCATGCAAGGGAAAGAAAGAAGAAAAGAAATATTAAGTATATTAAAAGGTAAAAAAGAACCCATATCCGGTACTGTGTTAGCAGGAAATCTTGGAGTAAGCAGGCAAATTATTGTACAAGATATAGCTATACTAAGAGCATCAGGCATCAGTATTTTTGCAACGCCCAAAGGTTATTTACTTCCTAATGGTGAAGATGAGGGTCTGGTTAAAATAATAGCTTGTCATCATAATCGAGAGAATACAAAGAGAGAATTGGAGATAATAGTAGATAACGGTGGAAAAGTATTAGATGTTATAGTAGAGCATTCTCTTTACGGTGAGATAAAAGGATTGTTGATGTTGTGTTCGCGATTAGATATCAAAAATTTTATCAGTCAATATGAAGAAACAGACAACAAGCCACTTTCTTTTTTAACAGGTGGTACTCACCTTCATACTATTAATGTACCTGACGAAATCTCATTTAAAAGAATAATCCATGAACTTGATGAAGAAGGATACTTGATTGATACCGAATAATATGGTATATTTTTTCTATTACACTGACAAGACAGGTGTCAATACATTATGGAGGCGGTAAAAATGGGAAAAAAAATATCAATAAAGGATTATTTTATTGATACTCTGGGTTCTATGGCTTTAGGGCTCTTTTCTTCTTTAATTGTAGGACTTATTTTGGAACAATTAGGACTAAAACTAGGTGTTAATATACTAGTTGATTTGGGAGTAGTCGCAAAGCTGCTTATGGGGCCGGCTATCGGTATAGCAGTGGCATATGGTAGAAAGGCATCGGCTTTAGTTGTTTTTTCTTCCGCTGTTACCGGTGCAATAGGTGCAGGAACGATTTTTGTTAACGAAATGGCACAGTTTGGAATAAAGACCGGTGAACCTATGGGTGCTTTTGTAGCTGCTGTTGTCGGTATAGAAATTGGGCGAATTATTGCCGGTAAAACCAAAGTTGATATAGTTATAGTGCCTTCTTTAGTAATAATAACAGGAGGTATCGCAGGCAAATATATTTCTCCCATAGTTTCCGCTATAATGTCTGCACTGGGAACATTGATAAACAATGCAACAGTTCTTAGACCTGTGCCGATGGGAATAATAGTTTCTGTTGTAATGGGTATGATTCTAACTCTTCCTATCAGCAGTGCAGCTGTGGCGATCGCATTGGGGCTTAACGGTTTGGCCGGAGGGGCGGCAACTGTGGGATGTTGTACTCAAATGGTTGGATTTGCAGTGGCAAGCTATAAAGAAAACAAGATGGGTGGTCTTATAGCTCAAGGAATAGGGACATCAATGCTTCAAATGCCTAATATTATTAGAAACCCGTTGATCTGGGTGCCTCCTACGCTGGCTAGCGCTATTTTAGGCCCCCTTTCGACAACGTTGTTTAAAATGGAGAATGTACCTGAAGGAGCGGGAATGGGTACTGCCGGTTTGGTTGGACAATTTGGGACTTTTGCTGCCATGTCGGGTATAGATAGTAATTTATCAATAATTATGAAAGTTTTGATATTGCATATTATTCTTCCTGCCATAGTCACTTTACTTATTTCTGAATTTATGAGAAAAAAAGATTATATAAAACCCGGGGATATGAAATTAGAATTATAACATAACAATATTGTTATTTTGATTAATCAGATAAATTATTGACAAATATAGTAATT
>CAYXUX010000172.1:0-3604 GCA_964468275.1 uncultured Clostridiaceae bacterium | reverse complement strand
CATATCCGTGTTCGCCGGGATCTTTGATATAGCCAAGGTCAACTTCCCAGTCACTGTCGAGCAGCCGGGCACGGTGAAAAGGCGGCTGACGGTGGGTAAAATACAGTCCGTTATAGCCGTTTTGATCAAAATAGGCAAAGAGCCGTTCACCGTCCGAGAACAGACAGTTGAATTTGCCGGTTTGATTGATCGTTTTTATAATCTTTAGAAGTTCATGAAAAGAATCCGGATTTGTCAAGTCCAGTCCCAGTATTTTGACCCTGTTCATCAGATAGCAAAAAGCATGTTCCGAATCGGTGCTCCCTTCCGGCACAAAAGAACCTAAAGGTAACATTAACTTGTAACCGGTCAGCGTACCGTTATGAGCAAACACATAATCCTTATCTTTTAAGCTGATTTTGAATGGATGGGTGTTTTCCATCATTCTCTCGCCCCTTGACATCATGCGGACATGACCGATATAGATCTCCGAACGCTTGTTTAGATCCGATGCAAGGGCCTTGGAACGCTCGCTCCATGCCGCTTCGGCCGCTTCTTTTACAACGTGGGCTTTCCCCTTGGCATCATAAGATCCCAGTCCCCAGCCGTCCCGGTGAATGCGTCCGCGTTCCCGGAAACCAGTAAAGCTGATTTGAATATCAACCGGTTTATTAAATGAAAGGCCGAGGAGTTCGCACATGATGATTACCTCTTGTAATAATGATTATCAGAGGTAAATATACAAAAAATACTTATTGATCGGAATGAATTTGCTATAAAAGTCAGCTTCTCTTGCGAGTTTTGTGTGTTTATTGTTGGTATTGTTGCTAAAAGCCCAATAAATACTGCGAGTAGGTGGGCAGTTTACATAAGCTTTGGCAAAAGATCCTCTATTACCTCTATGCCAAATCCAATATCAATATACTTATTATCCAGGCACTTCGGATAAGGGAATGCATCTTTATGGGCTTTATCCATTATAAGTGCGAATAGTCTGTTGCAGTGCTCTTGTTTGATCGATTCCGGATTATACGTCATTCTTTAGCGCGATCCTCATAATATGTCTCCGCAACCTGTCGTCCTTCGTTATCAATAAACAAGCCGGTTTATTTTCCGGGATATCTTCAAATGCAAAAACACCTGTAACTTTAAAGTATTTCTTTATTACTCTCCGAGTATTTTCGTTATCCGGGACTTGAAATTTAATGTCATCTTTCACCTTTATAGACTAGCCTCTTCACCATCTTTGAGTTCTAGGATCTGTCTCCCGAAAAGATCTCTGTACTTATCCCCATCAAAAGTATGTATGGGTACAATATATTTTGCATCTACAGCCTTAACCATGTTTTCAAGAGCTTGGAGATCGGCATGACCGCTTGTATGAATTACTGATATTTCAAGCCCCTTATCTTGCTCAAGCCAGTCAACAAACTTCTTTGTTCTAGACTTCTTCAAATAGCCACTCCACATGGAGTATATTAAATTTCCTCCGGTGATGTGACCCATTCTTTTAATTTCTGACTTTAATCTTTCACCAATTAGAATAACATAACCCGAAGGATCTATATCAATTTCTATCCAATTGATCTTATATGGTGAAAAACGATTAGCTAGATCGCCATGCCCGTTATCGAAAAGACGTTTTGTCGTTCTGTATGGGTAAATAACCCTGATATCCTTAAAAGAGCTTGAAAGGTGTGGTAGACCTGCAAACTTACTTAAAGTTGCTAGAACGTTTGCAATATAAACATCTATAACAAGAATCTTATTTGCTTTTTTACAGGCCTTATATATAGACACAAGCCGATCAATATTTTGTCCTGATGTCAAAACCAAGTTAGCTTTTCCCGGTTCAGTAAATTTACAATGCATTTCATTTTCGATTTCAACTTCAGTCTTTGAAGTTTGATTGCCTCTACCAATAGTAGTACCTTCCATAAGCAGATGATCAACATTCTTTGGCGGATTGTTTAAGAATCGCCGAAACACCTTTGCTTTTCTGCCATGTGAACGGAAATCACCACTATAGAACAAGCGTTTTCCATCGGCCTCAACCAATAAAGCATAAGCATCAAAGGCTGAATGATCCATCCAATAGGGCGTAATAGCAAGGTCACCGACCTTAAATGGTTCATTTTTCTTATAAAAGCAGACATTTTTTAGATCAACAGCCTGAGGAAGAAATATATTGCTTAATTCAATCAGCTTGTGTGTAGCTTCACCCATGTATATGGGAATATCTTTATGAATGTAATCCAACAAACCATAATGATCAGCATGAGGATGGGATAAAATAATTGCATCTACTATTGGGTGATTATTTGCGTATAAACCCTTAATATCCGGTAACACTCCCCTGCCGATCAATTCGGGAATATTAAGCTGCTTATATTTCTTAAATTCAAACTCAGAACCATCCTTTTCAACAAGGGGCATGCCAAAGTCTAAAAGGATGCGCGTATTATTGGTCCAAAGCTCTACGCATGAACCCCCAATTTCCTGAGTACCGCGGTGGATTTTATAGTTCATTGAATCAGCTCAACTTTTAATACTTTTTCACAGAAATATTTAGCCCATATTTTTGGTTTTCTACAAATAGCTATTGGTTTAATTGTTTTTTTACCATCATTATCATAAAATGATTCTATAAATATGTTTAAGACACCTTTGGGTATCCATTTTGTTTTCATACTACCATCTTTATTAAGTTTTATGTTCCCATTCAAAAAATAATCTTTGATTTGATTTATAACTGATTTTTTATTATCTCTTCGTTCTTTTGAATCAGTAGAGCAAAAAACAAGATTAATTGGCTTAACATATCTTCCACTATGTGCATATGCTAAACTTAATTTTTCATTGTCTTTAATTATTTCATCTAACATGTTTCTATTTCTTGCATTGAAATGGTGAATAAATTTAACTTCAACAGCATAATTTAACTCTTTTTCAAAATTACTTAATATTCCGGGATCGGAATTCTGAGGGTTATAATTCTTATTATTTTTTCTTTCAATTGCTGCTTTAATATCCTTATTAATTAAATGTATTATTCTATCTTGGTCGTTTTTGTAATGATCATATATCTTATTTATAAAATCTGGATTTAATACTGCTACATCAAAGTTTCCCCTATCACCGGTCTTAATTTCTATATCTGTATTAGTTTTATGATCAATTAGGCCATAACCACCTAAGAGCAAATTTTTATTATATCTAAAATTTGTAGGGTATTCAAGATGAACCAATGATATATTTTTTCTAATATCAATGAAAGTTTTGCTATGATCAATAAGAATATCATTTTGAATAAAGGAGTGTAGATCAGACTCTGTAAAGAATAACATGGGTTTCTCCCTGAACCGATTTATGGTTTTTCTAAGTCCGGAAAAAACCGCAAAATCTAAATCATTTAGAATACTATTTTGGGAAACATTGGCTCTCATAAACTTGGATTTTCCTTGAGAAGTTTCATTTAACCAGTTAAAATGATCTTTGTTGAAATCCTCAATCAAAATATCGCTTTTATAGAAGTTTGGATTATCATCTATCATGTCAAAATACTTTAAGTCTATTTTTTTTATCCCTTTCTTCAGCAATTCCATATAAAATTCCTCAAAATTAT
>CAYXUX010000171.1:0-3613 GCA_964468275.1 uncultured Clostridiaceae bacterium | reverse complement strand
ATAAAGAAGAATTGGAATCTGCCAATGTTGAATTAGAAGCAACTATAGAGCAGCTCATGTCCAGTGAAGAAGAGTTAAGAGCTCAATATGACGAGATACAGGAAAATCTAAAGAAAATCGAATTTCTTGCTTCTCATGATCCGTTGACAGGACTTTATAACAGGAGGAAGCTATCGGAAGTCTTGGTGAATGAACTGGATAGCAGTGGAAAAGGTGCGATAATTCTCTTGGATTTAGATGATTTTAAGAATGTAAACGATGCTTTAGGTCATACTTATGGGGATAAGCTGTTAAGAGATATTGCTGCTTTAATAAAAGATTTATCTCCTAAAAATGCAGTACCCTTCAGATATGGGGGAGACGAGTTTCTTATATTGATTAGAGAAAAAGAGAGTTTAGAGATAGAAGAGCATGTTCAGTGTATAAGAGAAGGCTTTAACGAAAAAATCATAGTTAACGGTTTGGAAAATGATATAACCGTGACTATGGGAATAGTCAAATATCCTGCGAATGGCAGAAGTGCCGATGAACTTTTCTTAAAAGCCGATATTGCCCTATATACTGCTAAAAAATCAGGTAAAAATAAATATGTATTTTATAATGATGATTTGAAAGAATGTTTTATCAATAAGAAATAAACAAATTTTACTAAAGAAATCCTTTCCTTATTACGATATATATAAGTGAAAGGATTTAATTTTTTCCATGGAGGGAGATAAAAATGAGAATAGAAAACTTAAGTGCTGATTTAGATATCAGTGCTCCAATCAACAACATTCAGACAGTTGTAAAAAGAAGCGATGAACATTCCGTTGATAAAAAATATAACCATAAAGATTTGGAGAGAAAGCCCAAGTATGCTTTATCCACTGATGAAGCAATTTGGATGGACATGATTAACAGGACAAATAAAGCGATTACCGGATCTACATGTAGTTTCGAGTATTCTATACATGATGTTACAAAAGAAATAATGATAAAGGTGATTGATAAGGATACCAAAGAAGTTATTAGGGAGATACCCCCGGAAAAGATTTTAGACTTAGTTGCCAAGCTATGGGAGATTGCAGGCATTTTGGTAGATGAAAGGAGATAGGGAAATGATTAATAATGTTAATAATATTTTAAATCAAAGATTGCGTCTTACCGGCATGGCATCCGGTCTTGATACAGATATGATTATAAAACAGATGATGTATATAGAGCAAATGAAAGTTGATAAGATAAAGCAAGACAAGCAGATTCTTGAGTGGAAAAGAGACGATTACAGGTCTATAACGAATACACTTCGCACTTTTAAGGATGAGTTTTTTGATATTTTGAAACCAGATAATTATATGCGTTCAGCTAATACTTATTTTGCTTATAAAGTCACTACAAGCAATGAAAGTGTTGCAACTGCATCGGGTAATTCTCAAGTATCCATGTCGGAGCATACTATTACCGTCAGTCAATTGGCAAAGGCGGCCAGTCTTGAAACCTACGATGTTGAGGAAGAGGGCGTCCTTAGATTTGGAGAGGCGGGGCTAACATTAAACAGTTCTATTTCCAAAGTGGCGGAAAGGTTTGATTTGGAGCTTGCGGACGGAAAATTGTCTTTTGAGATAAATGATAAGACTATAGAATTAGGCGCAAATAAGACTATGAAAGATTTTATGAATGCAATAAATGCCAGCGATGCAAATGTCAAAATTTCTTATAGTGAGTTTTTGGACAAGTTTACAATGACGACAAAGACAACCGGTGTTGATGCCAAGATAAATATTGAGGATGATATAGGATTCTTTAGTGCTATCGGTTTTACAAATTTAGCAGCAGAAGGCAAAGATGCGGAGTTTAAGTTAGACGGGAAAGAATCTTCCCGAAGTTCAAATATTTTTACTATAGATGGCGTTACTTATACTCTTAAAGGTGAAGGGACATCAAAAATCACCTTAACCCAAGATACAGATGCAGTATTTGATAAGATAAAGAGTTTTGTTGATAAATATAATGAATTAGTAGATAAAATTACTACTAAAATTAATGAAGAAAGGCCAAAATCCGGCGGTAGATATGGTTCCCATTACTTACCTCTTACAGATGAACAAAAAGCCGATATGAAGGATGGGGAGATTGAGAAATGGGAAGAAAACGCTAAAAAAGGTTTATTAAAAAGCGATACTATATTAGACGGTATTCTCTTTGATTTACGAAGGGCTATGGGCGATATAACGGAGGGAGGCACTTTAGCATCCATAGGGATTTCCACCGGAGATTGGAGAGAGGGCGCAAAGCTTTTTATAAACGAAGAAAAATTGAAAAAAGCCATAAATGATAATCCTGATAAAGTGATGGATATATTTTCCCGACAATCAAATATTTCTTATAGTCCGGATGCAACTGCTGCACAAAGGAAGCAAAGGTATGAGGGAAACGGCGTAGCTGAAAGGCTTTTTGATATATTACAGGATAATATAAGGACTACGAGAGATAAAGACGGCAGAAAGGGAGTTTTACTGGAAAAGGCGGGAATAGTCGGTGATGTAACGGAATTTCAGAGTACTTTAGTTGATGAGATAAACAAAAAAGATACTTTGATAGAGGAAATGATGAGAAAGCTTTTTTCCAAAGAAGAGAGTCTGTATAAGAAATTTGCCGGACTTGAGACAGCTCTTAGCAGGATGTCGGCACAATCCGCTTGGATGGCGCAAGCCTTTGGCGCAGGGCAGCAATAACCGTGAAAACAAAGGAGATGGAATAAAATGATGGCAAATCCGTATCAGCAATATAGAAAGAATGTTATAAATACTTCAACACCACAAGAATTAACTCTAATGCTTTATAACGGTTTGATAAAACATTTGAAACTGGCAATTCAGGCTTTAGAAGAGAAAAATGCTGAAGGCACGAATAATAACTTAGTCAGGAGTCAGGCCATATTGGAGGAGTTTATGGGCGCCCTTAATATGAACTATGAAGTTTCAAATAACCTTTATGCATTGTACGATTATATGTATTGGAGAATTGTAGATGCCAATATCAAGAAGGATAAAGGAATGATAGAAGAAGTAGTAGGTTTTGCAGAGGATTTGAGAGATACTTGGAATCAAGCCATGAAGCTCACGAAAGGCCGGCAAGTGGTTAATCAATAAAGACAAAGGCATGATTTCATGCCTTTTTATTTTTTTTGTAGATTTATGGTATAATGTATCTAACTATTTACAAAATTAAGCTATTTTCTACTGAATAAGGTTATCTTTATGGGGGTGAAATATAATGGAGAGCAATGAAGAAGTATTAAAGATGCAAGAGTTGCTTAAAGAAAAAAAGGCCGCATTGGATATTATTTATAATATGACTGTGAAGCAACAAGAAGATATAGAAAAGAATGAAGGTGAAAATTTAAAGGAGTATATCGACAAAAAACAAGAGCAGATTGACAGGATTGATAATATAGATGAATTATTTGAAGATACCTTTAATAAGTTTAAGAAGGAATTAAATATTGAATCCGTGGAAACTTTGGATTTTACGCTATACCCGGGTTTGAAAACCATAAAAGAACTGACAGAGAAAATAGTTAATCTGGGGAAAAAAACTATGGAAATAGAAATTGAGAACAAGGAAAAAT
>CAYXUX010000170.1:0-3635 GCA_964468275.1 uncultured Clostridiaceae bacterium | reverse complement strand
ACATGCACCGTTTGTGCAAATAAATCTACGGGTTGGACTTCTTTCACACCATAACCTTCACTTACAAGGTATTTCAAATCTCTTGCCAAAGTAGATGGGTTACACGAGACATAGATTATCTTCTTAGGTGCCATTTTTGCTATTACTCCTAATAATCTTATATCGCATCCTTTTCTCGGCGGATCAACGATAATGACATCCGCTTTGACACCTCGTTCATAAAGCTTTGGTATCTCTATTTCCGCTTCTCCAAGGATAAATTCCGCATTATCCGCTCCGTTTAGCCTTGCATTTTCTTTCGCATCTACAACAGCTTCTTCAACTACCTCCACACCGTATACCTTTTTTGCTTTCCTACTTAAAAACAATGATATAGTACCTATGCCGCAGTATGCATCAATAACTGTTTCTTTACCGGTCAGCCCCGCATATTCCATTACCTTATCGTATAAAACCTTAGTCTGTATAGGATTCACTTGAAAAAAAGATAAGAGTGATATTCTAAATTTCACATCTCCTATATAATCATAAATAAATCCATCACCATAGATTATCTTATTCTTTAAACCGTATATCACATTGGTTTTCTTCTTATTTATATTCAAGACTATCGTCTTTAAGCCGCATATACCTTGCTTCAAAACCTCTATCAGTTCTCCTGCATAAGGAAATCCATCGCCATTTATCACAATCCCTACCATTATTTCTTCGGTTTTAAAGCCCTTCCTCAATATAATATGTCTTATTAGTCCTATGCCTGTATTTTCATCGTATATACTTATTTTATAATCCTTAATAAATTGCTTCATAATATTTATCGCTGTTTGAAATATTTTATCCTGTATCAAACAATTATCAATATCTATCATTTCATGGCTTCTTTTGGCATAAAATCCAATCTGTATCTCCTTCTCACTTATACCTACGGGCAATTGGCTTTTATTTCTGTAATGCCAAGGATATTTCATACCTAAAGTATCATGAATTATCACGTCTTTTAGCCCGCCGATTCTTTCAAGTGCATCCTTTACAACCTGTTTTTTAAAATTTAGTTGTCCTTCATAATTCATATGTTGTAATTGACAGCCACCGCATCTCCTGATTACATTGCACAATGGGTCCCTTCGATTTGGTGAACCGGTGATTACTTCCAATAGTTTTCCATAAGAATAGTTCTTAAGGACTTTTACAACTTTGACTTTTACCTCTTCACCGGCTATGGCTCCTGCTACAAACACTGCAAAGTCATCAATTTTACCCACACCCATTCCTTCATGAGTTTGACCGGTTATCTCTATGATATAATCCTGATTTTTCATGATACCATTATTTTTACTCATTGTTATCTTTCCCCACCTTAAGCTACCAGATATATAATATCCAAATTAAAATCTTCACCAATGCATCGTTTAAAAAATGTAGTATAACAAACATCACAAAGCATGATATATTATTAAACTATCAGTACATAATTATATAGCATTGCATAAATTATTTCACTTATCTTATAAAATATTTTAAAAAAAACGAAGACGGCACCTAATTATAATATGTATCCAATATGTGACGGGTTTATAATAAAATTTACAGTTGTATTTTTCTAAAACTTGTCATATAGTACCTATAAAGGCACCATTCTCCTTAATCATTAATTAAAATAGGTGGTAATATGTATAGGGCTTTTGTCAAATATTTTCCCGATAGAATTATGGATAAGCTGCGAGGAGTTCTCCATGCAAATGCGACCATCATAGAGGCTCCTTCCGGTTATGGAAAGACGACGGTTGTAAAAGAATTCTTGAACAACAATTTGCACCGGGACACATCAGTGCACTGGTTTACAGCTTTGCCCGAAATGCCGTCAATGAGTTACAAAAGGCTGTGCAGGGTATTTGATAAGATAGATGATAAGCTTGGATCCGCTCTTTTTAAAATCGGAGAGCTTAATGAGTTCACCTTGGGGGATGTCTGTGACTTGATTAGAACAATAAAAAGTCAGTCAGACACATATCTTATAATTGATGATTTTCAATATATCGACTTCGATCACACTTTTTTATTTTTTTCCGCACTTTTAGAGCATGGCTGCGAAAATCTGCATATTATAATAATTACGCAAATGCTGAAGCGAGACATGCTCTGCTTCGTAAAAAGCAAGGGCATATTTCACGTAACAACACCAGATTTGAGGTTTAGAGAAGAGGATATAAGACATTATTTTAATCTATCAGGAGTAAATATTTCAAAAAAAGATCTTCAATCTATAGCATATTATACGGATGGTTGGATTATAGCCGTGTGTTTTCAGCTATGCGCTTATATTGATAAGGGCTATGTCGCTAAGGGGCTTGATATAATGGATTTGATGGAAGAGCTCATTTGGAACAATCTAAGTGAGGAGCAGCAGGTATTCCTTTTAACCTTATCCTATTTCAAAATTGTATCCTTGCAACAAATATATGCTATAAGCGGGTTTAATACCCTAATGGAATATGAAAAGGAGGCGCTTTTAAATCCTTTTATCAGGTATAATGAGACAGAAAAACAATATGAATTCCACGAATTATTCTTGGAAATACTCACAGAAAAACGCAAAGGTTATGGGGAGGCATTTGAACATAAATGTCTTGCAGCCGCAGGAAATTATTATCTCAATATAGGAAAACCTGACGAGGCTTTCCCTTATTTTTGGAAAGCAAAGGATTTTGATCTCATGTTATCCTTGGATTTAAATTCTTTGATGTTTAAATCTATTGACGGAAGACCGTTTTGGGAAATAGCACCATATATTGCTAACAATTGTCCTTTGGATATAAAGAAAGCCAATATATTTCAAATGCTGCAAATTGCTTGGGCCCTTTTACTGGGAGACCATATAAATGATTTCAAAGAGCTTATGAGTGAAATTGAAGGTTTTCTTGAAAATAATGATACTTCGAATATAAAATATCTCAAGGCTGAATGGAAGCTGTTGTTTTCCTTTACCTATTATCCTAAACTTAAAGAGATGACGGAGATCCTAAAAGAAGCGGAAATATTATTCGAAGGAAAGAATTCCCGTGTCATATTGCCTGACGCACCTTGGAACTTTTGCAATTACTGTCCCCTTTCCATTTTTCATTTGGTATCCGGTGAGGCTGACAAAGAAGCTGATGCTATGGATGATTACATTGCCCTGTATTCTAAATTAACCAATGGTCATGGCAGCGGTGCGGATGCCCTTTTCCGCTCGGAGCTTTCTTTTTACAGAGGAGACTTGAATAAGGCTGAAGCATATGCCTATAAAGCTGTTTATATAGCTCAAAGCAATCGGCAGAGCATTGTGTTCTTAGGAGCTACGCTGCATCTTGCGGAAATAGCTTTGGAAAGAGCGGATAGCACCGGATGGCAAAACGCTATGAATTCAATGGGCAATATAACAAGTTTTGATTCTCCTAATACATCCTTGATATATTATGTCATTGATATTATTCGAGGGGTTTTATTAAATGAGCTGAAACAACTGGAAAAGGTTTCAGATTGGCTTAAAGAGGATGATTACACTTCATATGGACTGTTGCCAGGAATGATTCCAAATGTGGACTTTGTTAAATTAAATTATCTTATGCATAAAGGGATGCATACAAAAATTATAG
>CAYXUX010000169.1:0-3707 GCA_964468275.1 uncultured Clostridiaceae bacterium | reverse complement strand
AGGAGGTTTTAGTTATGAGGAGATTAATTGCGTTTGTACTATTATTTATTCTAACCTTTACCAGTTTTACAATTGTTTCAATTGAAGCAGCACCTACAAGAGTGACAGAAGATGCAAGAGCCCTAGAAATAATAGGAATGCTAGAGGGAGACGGCAATGGGGTGACACCTGAGTACATGGCAAAAAGAATGACACGTCTCACAGCAGCGATATCAATACTGAAATTAAAGGGACTATATAATGAAGCCATTGAGTACAAAGGTTATGCTAATTTTAAGGATATAGATGATGTGATATGGGGAGAAGGAAAAAACATTCTGGCTTATCTAAAAGCAAGTCCCGATGTAGGTTTTATCGGAAATGAGAAGGGAGAATTTCTCCCTTATAAGAACATTAGCGAAAAAGAGTATTTCAAAGTGCTTCTAGAAACTCTTGGCTATAAACAAAGTGCCGGTGGCAAATCAGGAGATTTTAGTTGGAATAATACCTTTGTTTTTGCAGAATCAAAAGGCTTAAAACCAAGCTACAGTTCGGATTTCAACATTGAACTCTTGGCAAGTGCTACAGTATCGGCTTTGAATACCAAAACGAAGTCTGGCAAAGTATTCTTAAATGTTCTTATAGACAGTGGCGTAATAGAAAAATCAAAAGCGTCTTCAGCAGGACTTACAAAGGAAGAATTCAAGGTTTCTATTAAAAATATTAGATCAGTAGGAAATACAGTAGTAGAGATAGAATTTAAGGAAAGCATTGATCGATATGTAAGCGAAGATATTGATAATTATTCTATTGACGGCTTAACCGTGAAAGATGCCTATTATATAGGAAATAATACTATACGTCTGGAAACATCACCGCAAAGCGGCGGCAAAATATATAATATAGTAATTGGTAAGATAAAATCTAAGTTTACCGGATTGTCAAAGGTTTCCGGATCACCAGGTATAAAAATAATAAAAAGTGAAGATATAGAAACCGTAGTCATTGAATTTAATAGAGAATTAGACTTTTTTAGTGCAACAGATTCAAGGAATTATTCGATATCAGGAGTTGATATTGAAAAAGCAGAAGTAAAAGGTAGAGAAGTAACATTATCTACATATGGACTGGAACCGAGAAAGCAACATACCCTTAAGATTACAAACATCAAATCTATTGATGGTGTAATATCTAGATCCCAAAGCAAAACATTCTTCTCACGGCCGGATATATATCCTCCAAATGTAAAGGATGTTAAAGCAGAAACAAACCAAAGAATTATTGTTAGCTTTTCCAAAACAATATCAAAAGAAACCGCAGAAGACTTATACAACTATTCAATAAAGAGTAAATCCGGAGACTTAGAGATATATGAAGCTATATTGTTTGGTGATGATGAAGATAAAGTAGAACTTGTGACAGAGATTCAAAAGTCAGGCACGAAATATGAAATAACTATTGATAATATTGCAGACAAGACCAAATCTTCTAATGTAATGAAAAGGCCGGTTAAAAAAGTATTTTACGGAATGAGGGAAGATAGAACGGCACCACAAATATCACGAAGTGATGTTAAGGTGCTTTCCAGAAATCACATACAGTTGGCCTTTACAGATAATAGTAGAATTGATGAAGGATCTGTGCTCAATTATGCAAATTATGAAATTATCAAAAATGATAGATATAAAAATGAAATTTATATAGAAGACGTAGAAAAGATTTCCTATATAGACAATAAGTATAAGCTGTTATTAGAAGTCGAGGACTTGGATATGAATGCAAATTATACTATAAAAGTATATGATATAGCAGATGAATTCGGCAACACATTGGAAAAGAATAATACTATATCTATATCTGTCAAAAGAGATGATTTTGCTGCATCAACAGTTAAAGATTATAAGGTAACAAAGGATGATGAAATCGAAATATATTTCACTAAACCATTGAATAAGGAAGCAGCAGAGGACATATCAAATTATCAGATAAACAATAATATCGGCCACCCAACAAAAACTGAATATAAAGATGAAAAGGTAACCCTTAATACCGGCACTATGGTAGAAGGTAAACTATATAAACTAACAATTGATGGTGTAAAAGATTTGGCTAACAATAACCTTAGATTATCCTTTGAATTCAGGGCTACTAAAGGAGAGAGAGATGAGTCAAGACCAAAGTTAGAATATGTTTATATAGAAAATAAATATGTGGTATCGGCAATATTCGATAAGCCGGTAAGATATACAACAGACGGATTAAACAAAACGGTTTTGGTATTAAACACTGGTAATACAGAAATAACGTTATATGCTAAAGCCTTGACAGATGATGATAGGGTAATTGAATTTTCCAATAAGGAAGAAGGAAAAACAGTGACAGGTTATAGCACAGTTTATACAATTAATAAAGATAAGTCATTTAAGGGTATAACAGATAGAAGCGTCAACAGAAACAAGTTCAATGTTGATGATTTGGGCTATTATGATTTGTTGATTTATGGCAGCAATGAGGAACCGGATCCCCCCACTGTGGAATATATAACACAAAGAGATGGTAAAACCTTTGAGGTGTTAATGACAAAGGAAGTGGAGATTAAGAAAAGTGCAGCAGATGCTAGTCCGTCAGGATCATTTAAAGTGGGATACACTGATGATAAAGAAGTAGTGACTTTTACAATAACATCAAGATATATTGACGGGAATAAAGATTATAAAATAGATATAAGTGAAGTCTTAGCTGATAAACACGGTATTAAGGCAGAGAATATTGAAAAAGGATATACAATTTTTTACGGTGAATATACAGATGACGATAAACCTTATATTGTTGACGTCTACGCATTAGATAGATTTACCGTAGAAATTGAATATGATGAAGCTATTGGTTATGAAGGTAAATATACAATAAAAAATACTGATGATTCGGCACGATATAAAACAATTTCTAATAGTTTTAAAGAGATAGATAATAATAAGGTTGTTTTATCTCTAGAAAATCCATTGGAAGGAAGATATGATTATTATTTGATAATTGATATACCGGCTAAAGATTTAGTAGGTAATACATCTGAAGATATTAAAGGTGATGAGTTTTATTTTATCGGTACGGATTTGTCGCCTATAAAAGTACCTGGTGTTGATTATAAAGAAGCGGAAGCTTTAGTTATAAAATTAGAAAAATCTTTGGATGATTTAAGTGATCTAGATAAAATAAAAAGAGTGGAAAATTACTTTAATGATGCTAATAAAGCAGTGAATATAGTGAATGAATCAGATAAGAGAAAAGCTCTTCAAGATAGATTGACAATTGCATCAGAAAAAATACAACATGCTAAAGATATGCTTGCGGCTAAACATGTAATGGGCAAAATAGAGAGTTTACCGACAGTATTTGAATATGAATTAAAACACGCGGAAGCAGCTGAAACAGTGCGAAGTGCATATGATAAATTGAGCGAAAGTCAACAAAAATTAGTAGATAATTATGAGAAATTGAAATCTATAGAAGATAAACTTGCTGCATTAGAGGTAGTAAAGAAAATAGATCAATTGCCGCATACAAATGATATTACACTGGAACACGAGATAGCAATTATAGCTACAAGAGAAGCTTATAATGCTTTATCAGGGTCTCAACAAAATTTGGTTACTAATTATAGCAAGCTTATAAAAGCGGAAGAAAAAGTAGTTGAATTAAATGATAATCTATTGGCTTCAAAGGTAATT
>CAYXUX010000168.1:0-3714 GCA_964468275.1 uncultured Clostridiaceae bacterium | reverse complement strand
GGAGCCACGGTATATGTCATTCTGAGGAGCTTGCGACGAAGAATCTTGGAAAAACTGAAAAGTTGGAAGAATTAAAAGAGATGGGCGGTCACAAACCGCCTTTAAATTTTGCAATTAATAATTTCTTCTTCCGTAATAATGTAATCCATCGGAATATCATAAGATGAAGGAATTATCGAATCTACCAATTGAAAAGAATAACAAACTCCTATTTTTGTAACATCATTTTTTAAAGATGCAAAAAATTTATCATAATAACCGGCGCCATAACCTATCCTATTTCCTTTTCTATCAAATACAATACCCGGAACAATAACAAGATCTATAAGTTTTCTATTTCCAATTTTTATGCTGTCAGGCTTAGGTTCAAGGATACCAAATTTGCTTAAAGTTAAACCTTCCCAATCATCCATTTTACATACTATTAACTCTTTAATAATAGTATTGCATAAGGGAATATACATACCTTTACCATTTTTAATACCTAAGTCAATTAAAAAATCTGTTCTTACTTCATTCTTAAAGTTCAAATATGTGAAAATATTGATTGACCTTTTATACATATCTGTATTCATAAGCCTTTCACAAATACATTGACTTTTTTGGTTTATTTCTTTTGAATTCAAGGTCTCCCTCATCAAAGAAATTTTTTCTCTTAAACTGCTTTTCATTATTTTCACTCCAAGCCTTTAAATTATTAAGCATAATAAATTATATCAGATTTTCTAACTAATTATTAAAAGTTTATTCAAAAAGCTGTGAGTTTAACAAAAATCATAAAAAAAAGCCATGTAAAGCAAGATTTTTGAATATTTATAGAGGATTTTTGAAATTATTGTAGAAGTAATAATTTATATGTCATATTTCAACCAATTGTAGATGCGTTGTATGTTGGAAAGGTCGTGATTTATTGATAGAAATGATTAACGTCAGCAAAAAATTTGGTGACGGCTTTAGAGCTTTACATAATGTTAGCATTAAGATTGAAAACGGGGAATTTGTATTCCTAGTTGGTCAAAGCGGTGCCGGTAAGTCAACATTGATAAAACTGCTGCTAAAAGAGATTTCTGCTGATTCAGGCAGCATTATTATAAATAATAAAGATATTTCAAAACTAAAGAGAAGGGAGATACCTTATTTAAGGCGGAACATTGGTGTTGTTTTTCAGGATTTTAGATTATTACAGGATAAAACGGTATATGAAAATGTAGCATTTGCTATGGAAGTAATTGAGGCACCCGCTAAGGATATAAGAAGAAAAGTGCCGATTATACTAAGCCTTGTCGGATTGAGTAAAAAGTCGGATCTATATCCGCATCAGCTTTCCGGCGGTGAACAGCAAAGGGTTTCTTTAGCGAGAGCCATGGTAAACGGGCCGTCAATTCTAATAGCGGATGAGCCAACCGGCAATCTTGATCCGGACACATCGTGGGAAATAATGAAAAACCTTAATGAAATTAATCACAGAGGTACTACTGTATTGATGGCCACTCATGCTAAAGATATCGTAGATTCGATGAAGAAAAGAGTTATTGAAATTGAAGAAGGCAAAGTAATAAGAGATGAGAAGAGGGGTGGTTATGAAATATGAAGATTAGGACTATAAAGTATTTCATTAGGCAGTCTTTTAGCAGCTTGTGGCGCAATAAGGCGATGAGTGTGGCTGCAGTAAGCTCTGTATTCGCCGCATTGTTGGTTATTGGAATTTTTTTGACTGTTGTTTTAAATATAGATTATCTTGCTACAAGATTGGAATCTCAAGTGGAGATAAAAGTATATGTTAATGACGGATTAAGTATCGAAGTTATAAACGCAATGAATAAAGACATAAGAGAACTAAGCGGCGTTAAGGATTCTACATTCCTTTCAAAAGAAAAGGCACTGGAGGATTTTACAGAGCAATTGGGTGAAGACTCCAATCTCCTTGACGGTTTAGAAGAAGACAATCCTTTAGCTGATTCATTTATAGTTACATTGGATGACCCTCGGATGGCTTCTAACGTAACTACTGCGATAAGTGCAATGTCAAATGTAGAGAATGTGGTTTACGGAAAAGAAGAATTAGAAAAGCTTCTTAATATAACTTATCTTCTTAGGGTAGGCAGCTTGACAATAGTGGTTATATTAGTTCTTATATCAATATTTATTATATCCAATACGATTAAATTAACCGTTTTTGCCCGTCGCAAGGAAATCGGAATAATGAAATATGTAGGGGCTACGGATGGATTTGTTAAAGGCCCCTTTTTTGCAGAAGGAATTCTTATGGGACTGTTAGGAAGCATTGTATCCATAACAATAATATGTATAGGCTACCATTTTGGAATACATTATATAAAGCAGCAAAGTTTAGGATTTATTTCAATTACTCTGTTACCGATATCAAGTGTTTTTTATAATTTGAGTTTTTCATTGGTTCTGATAGGAATAATTATAGGATCCCTTGGAAGCTTGATTTCGATAAGAAAATTTTTGAGAGTGTGATAGGAGGATGAATAAATGGAAAAGCGAATAGTGGCAATATTTTTGGTATTATGTTTGCTCTTATCAACATTTACGGTATATGGTCAAAAAAGCTCCGATGACCTTAATAAGCTGCAGAAAGATAAAGAGGCCATAAATAAGAAAATAGAGCTTACCAAGAATCAAAAAACTCAAAAGGAAAAGGAAAGAAAATCATTATCAAAACAGATAGAAGAATTAGAAAAAAGAATCTCTGATTCTGAAAAGGAAATTGAGTCTATTGAATGTACGTTATCGGAATTGGAGGGCAGCATAGCTATAACTCAAAGAGAATTTGATAGAGCTGTTGTAGAAGCCGAGAGACAGAGAACCTTGCTGAATAAAAGAGTAAGGGTCATGTATCAAAACGGTACTATAGGTTACTTGTCTGTGTTATTAAATTCTAAAAATTTCAGTGATTTTATTTCAAGAATAGATTTATTAAGAAAGATTATAAATCATGATGTCAATATATTAAAAGAAAGAAAGACCTATAAAGAATTGGTTGACAAAAAAAAGATTCAACTGGAAGAGGAGCATTTTGAAAAGCAAAGACTTAAACAGCTTGTATGTGAGAAAATAGAAGAAGTAGAATCAACTCAAGAGATAAAAAAGGAAACCTTAAAGAAGGTATATAATGATTTGGTTGAGCTTGAAAAATTAGAGGACAAGCTGTTGGAGGAGTCGGCACAGCTGACTAAAAAGATACTTGCCCTTCAAACCAGTGATGATTACGTTGGGGGAGAAATGCTATGGCCTGCACCGGGCTATACAAAGATAACATCTCCATACGGTATGAGGTATCATCCAATTCTGAAAAAGAATAAAATGCATACCGGAATAGATATTTCTGTTCCTGCAGGTAAAAACGTAGTAGCCGCTAATGACGGCAGGGTTATTTTTTCAGGGTCCTATGGCGGTTACGGTAATGCGGTTATTATAGACCATGGGGGTAAGATGTCCACCCTATATGCCCATAATTCGAAGCTTTTGGTTAAAGAAGGAGATGTAGTTGCAAGAGGACAAGTTGTAGCCCTTTGCGGAAGCACAGGCTTATCTACGGGACCTCATGTTCATTTCGAGGTCAGGGTCAATGGGGCAACAGTAGATCCCTTACCATATGTAACGGGAAAGAAATAAAATGCGGCGAAAGCCGCTTTTTTATATAGTAGGAAAGTTCTACTTTCCTACTATATAAAAAAACAATTTACT
>CAYXUX010000167.1:0-3733 GCA_964468275.1 uncultured Clostridiaceae bacterium | reverse complement strand
ACATAAGAAAAATCTGCATAAGCCTCATCTAAGATAATAAGAGAATCATCTATACTTTCTAAAAGTTTTAATATTTCTTCTTTGGAAGTAACATAACTTGTGGGGTTATTTGGATTGCATAGGATGATAATCTTTGGTTTTTGCTCTTTGGCCGCTAAAATAAGCTTATCAATGTTTTGTGAAAAATCTTCTTCCGCCTCAATCCCTATAAATTCAGCACCGCATAAATCACAATAAGTCTGATACATACTAAATGAAGGAGTGAAGCCCATAACCTTTTCACCTTTATCGCAATATGCATTAACTATTGTATTGATTAATTCGGACGAACCATTACCCACCATAATATTAGTTTCATCACAACCGTAATATTCTGCCATCTTCCTCCGCAATTCTCTAGAATCGCTATCCGGATATAAATTTGGTTTTAAATTATTAATATTAAAACCCGCCTTTAGCAAATAATTGCTCCCCTCATTGGCATCAAGCTTAACTCTATATGGGATATCATTTACAAAATAAGCCTGCAGCTTTTCTACACTGGGTTTTAATCTAATCATAATTTTCACCATTCTCCTCTTTATCTAATAACTCTTTCATCCTGATTCTAATAGCATTTGCATGGCCGCCCAAACCTTCGCTTTCTGCAAAACATATTATTTTTGAAGCGCTTTCTGACAATGCCTTTTCATTATAATATATCAAAGATGTTTTTTTCATAAAATCGCCAACGGATAATGCGGAGGAAAATTTTGCAGTACCGCTTGTGGGGAGTGTATGATTTGGTCCTGCAAAGTAGTCCCCTACCGGTTCAGGGCTGTACTCTCCTATAAAAATTGCACCTGCATTTTTTATTTTTTCATATATGTCAAAAGGGTTTTCCACCATAAGCTCCAGATGCTCAGGAGCTATCTCATTTGCCAAGTCAATACACTGATTCAGTGAATCGGCTATGATTATCGCCCCGTGATTTTTTAAGGATTTTTCAGCAATGCTTTTCCTTTCAAGGTTTTGCAGCTGTTTCCTTAGTTCCTCTTTAACCTTTTCGCTTAATGAAAGAGAATCGGTTATTAATATTGATGCTGCCATCTCATCGTGCTCCGCTTGGGATATCATATCGGCTGCAATATATGCGGGATTGGCGTATTTGTCGGCAATTATTAAAATTTCACTTGGTCCCGCAATTATATCTGTTCCGACAATTCCGGAAACAATCCTTTTTGCAGCGGCGACATAAATATTCCCCGGCCCTGTAATCTTATAAACCCTTGGGATTGACTCCGTGCCATAGGCTAAGGCTCCTATGCCTTGGGCACCGCCAACCTTGAATATCCTATCAACTCCTGCCAAAGATGCGGCTGCCAATACAGAATCCTCTATGCTGCCATCCGCCTTTGGCGGAGTAATCATTAATAATTCACCAACCCCTGCAATCTTTGCCGGAATAGCATTCATCAATACTGTTGAAGGGTAAGCAGCCTTTCCTCCGGGAATATAAATTCCTACTCTTTCAATGGGCCTTATTAATTGCCCAAGCAATATATCCTCTCCCCTTGGTTTAAACTTATAGCCCGTATTTTTTTGTTTAAGGTGAAAGGCTTGAATATTATCCTTGGCTTCCTTTATCGTTTCCAGAAGCTCCTTGCTTATAGTTTTAAACGCATTATCTATCTCAGCTTCAGTAACCTCCAAACGATCTAAATCAGCATTGTCAAATTCACGTGTATATCTTTTAAGAGCCTCATCCTTGTTTACCTTCACGTCTTGGAGAATACTGTCAACTATATCATAAATATTCTTATAATCCACGGTGTTCCTTTTTTCTATCTCCTTTAAGTATTTTCCAATATCATTGCCCTCAATTATTTTTACCATTGTTATCCTCCCATCTAAGCAAATCTATTATTTCCTTGATTTCTTTCCTTTTAAATTTGTAGCTTACCTTGTTTGAAATAACAACGGCACTTATTTGATACATATCTTCAAATACTTCCAAGCCATTCTCTTTTAGCGTATTTCCTGTTTCAACAATATCAAGTATCACATCGGAAAGGCCTAGAATAGGAGCCAGCTCTATAGAACCATTTAGCTTTATAATCTGTCCTTTTGATTTAAAATATTTCTTTGCTAATCTGGGAAACTTCGTCGTCACCTTTATGATTGAATCGTCCTTAAATATATCACTATCCTTTATCCCTGCTATAGCCATCTTGCATTTACCAATATTCATTTTATATAATTCATATATATCTGCATCTTCTTCCATTACCATATCCTTTCCGGAAATTCCAATATCGGCTATTCCGCTTTCCACATAGGTAATAACATCTGAATTTTTTAACAGCAAAAAACTTATATTTAAATTTTCATCGTTAAAAATTAGCTTTCTTGAGTTTTCGTCAATAACTTCTCCTATGCCCACAGCTTTAAACATTTCAATTGCCTGAGAGCCTAGTCTTCCTTTGGGTATAGCTATTGTAAGGTTCATCTTCGTCCCTCCTTGTGAAGTGTTTTTAGTAGTTCATCCAGTTCTAAAGTAAAGCCTATTGCAGGAATATCATAGCCAAATTGCCGGGTAAAAGAATCATACCGTCCGCCCTTTATTATTTCTTTATTGGACCCCTCTATATAACCCCTTAAAATTATCCCGTCATAATATCCTAATTCAGATACCATGGACAGATCGTAAATCATATTATCGGTAATGGTACTCATGTAATTATCCACCTTTACAAGTTCTTCCACTCCTTGTCTCATAAGGTCATTTAGATATAATCCCTCCAGCTGTTTCTTGATTTCACCGAAGCTTCCCTCCAAATCTAAAATCTTTGATAAGGTTATCATGGCATCCGTAGTAGGAAATCCAAAGATATATTCCTCTAATTCTTGCTTATTTTTTGTAAACAAGATATCCAAAATGTTTTCATGATCTGCTTTTTTAAAAGAACAGGCTTCCATTATTCCTTTTAAAAATTTACTGTTTCCAACCTCCAACAAATAATTTTGGCTGTATCTGCTGATTATCTCCTTTGCGGTGTTTAAAATATAATTATCGGTATTTGCATTTTTTTCTCCTATTATTTCTACCCCCATTTCTCTGTTTTCCCCGATACCGTTTCTATCATGTTTATAGGTCTTACCATAATAAAAAATTTTTAGTTTCTGTCCTTCTTCCCATCTAGGCAAAAATTTATTTACTATTCCCGTTGTTATGTCCGGAGTCAGTATCAATATCCCCGAATTATTATCTAATAGCTTTACTGTTTTTTTCTTATCAATCCTCGTATTAATATTCGTAAATTCATCGTAGTTCTCGAATATTGAAGGTTCAATAATTGAATATCCTTGGTTAAATAAATAATCAGCAACCTCATTTCTCAAAGTGTACATTCCTTTATAATAATTAATTTCATCTGTAATATTCAAAAAATCCATGTCTCCTCCTAATTTGTAAAGAATTTTGCAAAACTAAGCAATAAAAAACCACCCGACTTATATCGGATGGTTAAATCTTTATATACTACCACAGATACAAGCCCTCTTGGAATGACTAAAAGAGCTTGTAGCTGTGAACAAATTCGATCACATACAAACCCTGTATCTGTGGTGATGTAATTGTACGAATAATAGATTGTTTTTCATAATGCACCTCTTTTTATTATAACGATTATACTATCTCAACTTCTTTATGTCAAGTTAAGCCTTAACTTTATCCATAAGTTTTTTGAAAACC
>CAYXUX010000166.1:0-3785 GCA_964468275.1 uncultured Clostridiaceae bacterium | reverse complement strand
TCCACTCCAAAATCAAATCCTTTTATACTTATTTTACCCTTAGTTGCAAAGTTTAATTGGTTGAAATTTCACAACATTTTATAAGCAGACTTAATCGCCGGTTTGCTCAATTTTACGTAGCCTCCTATAAATTTGCGATGGGGTTCCCCTATACCAGTCATTCTGAGGCTTTAGCCGAAGAATCTTGACCCAAAAGGAATACCCTAGAACCCTTGGCTCACAGCTTATATCCGCAAGACTGACAAATAAGTGCAGACGTGAGGCGCATATTTATTCCTACCTTGCAAAACCTAGAAAAAGCAAATAAAATTTAGGAGTGTGCAGTAATGAATGATAACAATATATCATATTGGATTGATACGACGCAGGATACAAATTTCTCGGTTTTGGATAACGATATCACTGTTGATGTTGCTATAATAGGGGGTGGGCTGTCCGGTCTGATGGCAGCTTATTTTTTAAAAAAAGAAGGAATTAATGTTGCAATTTTAGAGGCGATGAAATTGGCAAAGGCTACGACAGGTAATACGACAGCTAAAATTACATCCCAACACAATCTTATATATGACAAAATAAAAAAATCCATGAGCATAGAGATGGCCAAGCAATATGCCGATGCAAATGAATCAGCAATAAAAACCATTTCTGATATTATCACTATGGATAAAATTGACTGCGATTTTGAAAAGAAAGATGCTTATGTCTATACCCAAGAGAAAAAATATGTTAAAAAGATTGAAAAAGAGGTAGATACTGCCCTATCTGTCGGAATTGATGCAGAATACCTGGAACAAACTCCATTACCTTTTTCTGTTTTAGCTGCTATGCGTTTTACCAATCAGGCACAATTTCATCCAATAAAATTTGCTTTATCTATTATAAATAGTTTAGCAAACAGCGGAGCTTTGATTTTTGAAGGTACAAGGGCAGTAGATATAAAGGAAGGAAATACATGTCAGGTTATAACAGATAGAGGTAAGAGGGTTACTGCTAAGCATATTATCATCACATCTCATTATCCATTTTACGATGGCAAAGGCATGTACTTCACTAGAATGCATGCTGTTAAATCCTATGTAATCGGTGTTACAATTCAGGAAAGTTTTCCCGATGGCATGTTTATTACTGCGGAAAATGTGCCCGGCAGAAGTTTGCGTTACCATCCCATTCCTGAAGGACAGCTTGTGTTAATCGGCGGTGAGCATCATAAGACAGGTCAAGGGGGAAGTACAATGGTGCATTATGATAATTTGAGGACCTTTGCAAAGGATACTTTTACTGTAAAGAAAGAGCTATACAGATGGTCCGCTCAGGATTATACTACTTTAGATAATACTCCTTATGTGGGAAGGCTGACATCCGATACTCCTAATATTTATGTTGCTACAGGCTTTAAAAAATGGGGAATGACTAACAGTGTTGCTTCCGCAATGATAATTAAGGACTTGATATTAAAGGGCGAAAGCAAATGGCAGGATGTTTATAATCCCCAAAGAGGTAATATTGTCGCATCTGCAGCTACATTTGCAGTGCAAAATGCTGATGTGGCTTATCAACTTATATCCGGTAAGTTGGAAAGGCCTGATGATATAGGTATTGAAAAAGGTGAAGGAAAGGTAGTAGAATACAAGGGTAAAAGGACGGGGGTTTATAAAGATGCTCAAGGGAACCTTCATTTATTGGATACAACTTGTACCCATATGGGATGTGAGTTGCAGTGGAACGATGCAGAGAAAACTTGGGATTGTCCTTGCCATGGTTCACGTTTTAGTTATACCGGAGATATTATAGAAGGTCCGGCATTGTATCCGCTAAAACATCCGGATGAAGGGAGAAATATAGTGGAGCCAAATGTATTTAAAGATAAAGAAAAATAGGGTTCGCTAAGATCTGCAATCCTTCTTACTACCGCCTATTCGCAGTTTATGGTATTATATAAGGGATGGTACAGGGGGTGGGGATTTGAAAATAATTCATACTGCGGATTGGCATATAGGTAAAATAATACACGAATACTCTATGATTAAAGAGCAGGAATATGCATTAAAACAATTCATAAATATTATAAAAGAAGAAAAACCTCATGCAGTTATAATTGCAGGGGATATATATGATAGATCGGTAGCTCCTGCAGAAGCCGTGGAATTATTGGACACGGTGCTGGGGCAGATAATATTGGAACTGGAAACACCTGTAATTATTGTTGCCGGTAATCATGACAGCCCGGAAAGATTGAGTTTTGGGAGCGGAATACTAAGGTCAAAAAACCTTTTCATAGAAGGACTGTTTAAAAAAGATATAGCCAAAGCTGTAATCTATGATGACTACGGTGCGGTTAACTTCTATTTATTACCCTATACAGATCCTGCCATAGTCAGGAATACATTTCAAGACAGCGGCATAAGAACATATGACCAGGCAATGGAAGCAATAATCCGGTATATCAATGGTAGTTTAAATAAAAATGAAAGAAATATAATGGTTACCCACGGTTATGTAAGGGGGACCAACGAATTAAGTATCTCTGATTCTGAAAGACCCTTATCCATAGGCGGGGCAGATTATGTGGATATAAATCATTTCAAGGATTTTCATTATACAGCTTTGGGTCACCTTCACAGACCGCAAAAAGCCGGAAGTGAAAAGGCGCTTTACTCCGGTTCTTTGTTAAAATACTCTTTTTCCGAAGTTAACCATGATAAATCAGTGACTATTATTAATATGGATTCAAAAGGAGATATAGATATAAAGTTAAAGAGCCTTGTTCCAAGAAAAGATATGCGAGATTTGGAGGGCAGTTTAAAAGACTTATTAAATCCTGCCGTTTATAAAGAAATTGAAACAGAACATTTCTATAGGATATTACTTACGGATAAGGGTGAAATATTGGATCCTATGGGAAAGCTTAAATCCGTATATCCTAATGTAATGCAAATCATGATCAAAGAGCGGATGAAAGATATTGGTGAAGTCAGAACTGCCGCGGCAAAAGGATATAGAGAAAAATCAAAGCTAGAACTGTTCTCCGAGTTTTATAAAAGCCTTACCGACGGTGAATTAGAACCTGAAAATAAAGAAATAATGAGCAAAACTATAGAGGAAGTAGAAAAAAGAGGTGATGATTTCCATGAAGCCTATTAAGCTTATCATGTCCGCCTTTGGCCCCTATAAAGATGTGCAAATTATAGATTTTGATTTATTTTTGGGTAATAGTATTTTTCTTATTACAGGAGGGACGGGCTCCGGTAAAACCACTATATTTGATGGCCTATGCTATGCCTTATACGGTATGGCTTCCGGTACGGAGAGAGACGGTGAAAGTCTTAGAAGTCATTTCAGCGGCGAAGACAGGCTCACCTATGTGGAATTAGATTTTTTGATAAAAGGAGAAGAATACTTCATTAGAAGAGTTCCAAAACAGATAAGGCCTGTAAAGAAAGGTGAAGGCCTTACCGAACAAAAACCGGAAGCGGAGCTAAGGATACCAAAAGGTAAAGTTATAACGGGGATAGAAAATGTAAACGATGCAATCACAACTTTACTGGGCATGAATTATATGCAGTTTCGGCAGATAGTTATGATACCTCAGGGAGAATTTAGAGAACTGCTGTTGGCTGATAGCAGAAACCGTGAAGCTATTTTTAGAAAAATATTCGGTACTTACCAATTTCAAGCTATACAAGATAGTCTGGATAAAAAGGCAAGGGAACTAAAAAATGAATTGATTCAATTGGAACAAAAGCGAAATATATATATTAAAAGCATTGATTCAACAGGCAACGAGG
>CAYXUX010000165.1:1356-3795 GCA_964468275.1 uncultured Clostridiaceae bacterium | reverse complement strand
CTCGTCATTGGGATGGCTTTCCAACCATAATCGTCCGAGACTGTTTTCCACCATATACCGAACTATCCAATGGGGTGTGAAAAGTTGGGTAGCCGAAGGTATCCTCTCTTTCGTTATCTTGATATTTTTCTTAAGAAGTGCGAAAGTTTCATCCTTCGGTTCCGTATTATAATATTGATAAAGCCAGCCTATTATCTCTACCTGCCCTTCTTTTTTTACATCAAAATCATCTTCCGATATATCATTTACCAAGTGATAGACTACACCGTCTTTATCCGTAAAGGATACATTAAAAAGAAGTTCCGTATAGTCATTGGTCTTTTCAAACAGTTCCGGCAGGTTCTTATTTAAAGCATTACATTGTTTAATAAAAAGCATACGAAACAGTTCATTCAGCTTGTTTTCATTCTTTAGCTGCATGATTCTGTCTTTTTCGTACGGTGTATATCCCAGATCTGCTCCAAACGGGTGAGTTACTAAATCCGGCTCTAATTTCCCTCGGCTTTCGGAGGATAATACTCTTATTCTTGTAGGGAGATAATCGTTTACTTCCATAAATCTTATGGCTATAAGGCGGTTAAACCATGTGTAGGCGACTTCTTCCATAACGCTTTTATAAGCTATTGCATAGTTGCCATACTTAGCTTTGTCGGCTATTACCTCGGCTAATCTTCTTCTTTGTTCAATCTCCGAGCCGGATATGGAATAAGGTTCTCTATTTCCTATATCAAAAAACTGAACATTTTCCGTTGATTGGGGGAGGGGAGCTTTTATTTCTTTTTCCGTAATCCCCAATAATCCGGCTTTATAGCTTATATCCGCGATAAGTTTATTCCTCGCCCATATTGAAAAATTCTTTATTGCAGTTTTATCCATTTTTCTCTCCCTTATAATTCAATGTTTATAATAGTATTTTCCTCTAATTCTTTTAGGATTTGCTTTCTTAATTCATTTATATATTTATCTAAATCTTCTACTGTTTTAATCTGCCAGGATGATGCCAAGCTGACACTTTTGATGCTTATATTTTTACTTTTCGTCACAGTCGGTTTTGATTTATCTTCATCACCATAAGGTAATATTTCCTCTGCCAATAATTCATCTCTTTTAGTCATTTCATTGAGCAATCTGATTTTTAAAGCATCGGCTTCTAATCTCACATTTTGCAATGTAGCCACATTGTTACACTCGGTTGCTTTTTTATAAATCTCATTAAATAACTTTGAATACTCATCTTTATATTCGTCTATATAGGCTTTGGTTTTCAAAACTTCAAATACTCTCTCTTTAGCATTTTTAATTGCCTTGAGAACAGGCTTCTCCATTATTGTAAGTACAGCCATATAAGCTTGCTTGAACTCATCCAAAAGACCGGGCAGCTTCGGTATGTGGCTATAAGGCATTTCCCGATTTAATATATCTTTGATATCCCGTACCCTATTTTCCACTTTGTCATCTACTATAAAGGTTTTGCTTTCATCATAGATATCCATAAGTTTTAGTGCGTCTTTGAAAATATTTTTTTGTTCTCCCGCAAAAAATGTTTTTACCGGCTCATAATCTTCCGCAAAGTCCAAAAAATCATCTCTGTCTTTATGGATTTTTTTATAAAACTCGGCGGGGAATTGAATCTGAGCAATTGACCTGAGAAGTTGCTTCCCGGAGGTAACTGCTTTTTCTCCCGGATATGCATAATTATTATATAGTATTTCTGTCTTTTCCAACTCGGCTATCAGGCTTTTGCTGTAGCTTTGGAAGGACTGCATCATGGAATCATCATCTTCATTGATTCCGGAGAAACCGAACAGTTCTTTCATTACTTCCCGGACGGCTTTTTTCTCTTCAATACCGGCTTGCTGTCGTCTTTCCGTCAAAAGTCTCTCCACATATTCTTTTTTGGTAATATATCTGATGATTTCTTCTTGTTTTCTGTTAATCAAAGTAACGCTTTCTCCGTTGACGGTAAATGAGATGTCTCCGTCTTTAAAGAGCTTTGCCACTAAATATTCCACATCTTCTTCTATAAAGCCGTAAGGTGCTTTCATAAAGCGGTCCATAATGCTTTTCATTGATGTTTTAATATGCATGTTGGTATTTGTAGCAATAAAGGATAAAACATCATGTATTGCATGGGCGTTTGCTTCCCTGCCGTCTTCCAATGTGAAGGATTGTTGTTCTGTGCTTTTGAATAAAGCTCTGATATTGGCTTCATTCATAGCCGTATCTATATAGGACAGTTTATGATAAACCGTTGATATCAATCGTCCCAAGGCATCGTTTATACGGGAGTTGACATCCTTTGCTCCTATTTGAGCACGGTCACCGTTCACATAAATAAGAGCTTCTTTCATGGCTTCCTGCAGGAATAGCTTTGCATTGGCATTCCTTTCACGCATTTCAATTTTTTTAGCTTCTCTTATTTGCTCATATTTAACTACT
>CAYXUX010000165.1:0-1256 GCA_964468275.1 uncultured Clostridiaceae bacterium | reverse complement strand
ATTAATATGCCTTGTTCATCATTCATATATTTCATGGCAGATTCTTTAAATAAGGCAAGCATTGACCGTTCCCCTTCCGACAGATGTTTCCCCGATGCTCCGTGAATGCGAATGGATGTCAAAACACTGCCCAAGAGATTAAACTGGTAAGGTACGAAAGGATAAACTATGGAAAAGTCTTTTCCGTCGGCATACAGCTTTTTCTCCGCATCTCCGCTAAATACAATCAAGTTTTTTATTATGGTGGATTTTTGTTCATATAAAAGCTTTAAAGTCTGTTCTGCTGTATCTGTTTTTTCTAAAATCCTCTTCTTTATAACTTCATCCACATTAGCAGGTGATAATGAAATACGGGTATCAAACCGTCCCTGGATTTTTGAAAAACCGTCTCCTTTGATTATAGTTATTGAATCAATTGCCTGCTGGCTGGTGACAATTACCCACGCTTTCCCTTTGCAAAATATGCCTAATTCTTCAGTAACTGTCTGTAAATTAAGCATCAGTTTTGAATCTTCACCTATGTATTGACCAACTTCATCAACTAAAAAAACTATATGATGATTGGGACTTTTTGTGTCCAAATATTCTTTTACCATTTTTGCAAAATCTTGAATGCTTATTTGATAAGGTTCAATAGCTTTCTCACACCAGTTGCGCGCCGCTGCTTCACTCATAAATTCCATTTTCACAAGGACATCAACTACTGTATCTTGGATAAAATCGAATTTATTCCTTGAATCAAGCCAAGACTTACCGTATTCATTTTGAAATATTTCTTTGAATTCATCATATTTGCCTTCCTCAACAAGCTGTCTCTCCAAGTCGGCAAGGGCAGGTATAGCACCACAAAATCCTTGCATTTCATTAAATACTTTCAAAAATACTGAACCAATTGGGTCTTTATCATGTTTTCCGGTCATCTCGCTTTTGGAGTCAATATTGAATAGTATTACATCCGTCGGTATGCAGGCTGCCAATTTCATGTCCGCCAAAACCATAGGGTCAATTATTTTGTTGTCATCAATGAAATAATCAATAGCTTTCTTGCCGTCAACTTCTTTGTTTTCAAGGAGATAGGACAGAATTTTTAGAAAGTGAGATTTACCGCTGCCGAAGAAACCGGAAATCCATACGCCCATTTTATCGGTATAGCCGTTGATTCCTTTTCTGTAAGAGGAAAAGAAATCAGCAAAATGGATTTGCAGCTCTTTGGTAACTACATATTCCTCCAATTCCTGTTTAATGTTTTCATCATC
>CAYXUX010000164.1:0-3804 GCA_964468275.1 uncultured Clostridiaceae bacterium | reverse complement strand
TTGAGAAAAAAGGAAGAGATAAGAGGCAGGTAAGTGTTTATCCTGTGGCGTAGAATATTATTGAATATAAAAGTGCAGCTAAATTGGCTGTACTTTTTTATTGCCCTTATGTTTAAATTATAGTAAAGTGTAAAATAGTAATCTACATGAGGTGAAATAATGTTTGTTGACAAAGCTAGAATATATATTAAAGCAGGTGACGGAGGGGACGGTAGTGTATCCTTCAGAAGAGAAAAGTATGTGCCCGATGGTGGTCCTGATGGCGGAGAGGGAGGAAAAGGCGGGAACGTCATATTTATAGTGGATCCGAATATGAAAACACTAATGGATTATAAATATAAAAGAAAACATGTTGCTAAAAACGGGGAAATGGGCGGTAAGAATAATAAATATGGCAAAAGCGGTAAGGACCTTTATATAAGAGTTCCTACGGGGACAGTCATTAAGGATACTGATAACAATATTGTACTTGTGGATTTAAAAAATAAGGACCAGCAATATATAGCAGCTAGAGGAGGAAATGGCGGCTGGGGAAATGCGAAATTTGCTACTCCTACACGTCAAACTCCTAGGTTTGCAAAATTAGGTAAAAAAGGCGAAGAAAGAAATATAGAACTGGAGCTTAAACTAATTGCTGATGTAGGTCTGGTCGGGTTGCCCAATGTAGGCAAATCAACCTTGCTATCAATAGCTACAGCGGCAAAACCCAAAATTGCGGATTACCATTTTACTACTTTATCACCGAATCTGGGTGTTGTTGAATTAGGTGATAACAGAACCTTTGTCATGGCTGATATTCCCGGGCTTATTGAAGGGGCTCATGAAGGTGCCGGGCTTGGTCACGGTTTTTTAAGACATATAGAAAGGACTAGGATGATCATTCATGTTTTGGATGCTTCAGGTATTGAAGGCAGGGATCCTGTAGAAGATTTTAAAAAGATAAACGAAGAGTTAGAACTTTATAGTGAAAAGCTGGCATCAAAAGTACAAGTAATTGCATGTAATAAAATGGATATACCAGGTTCCGAAACGAATTTTAAGCGTGTCCAAAGCATTTTATCTGATGAAGAGTATAAGGTATTTCCTATATCGGGAGCTACTAAGCAGGGGGTAAAAACCTTATTGGATGAAGTATATAATATGCTTGATGAAATAGTTGAAGAAGAAATAATAGAGGATGCAAGTGAATTTATCTATTATGAAAATAAAGATGAAAAAGAATATAGCATTAGAACTGACGGGAATACATTTATAATAGAAGGGAAATTTATAGAAAGAATTTTAGCATCCATAAACATACATGATAGTGAATCCTTAAAGCATTTTCAGAAAGTTTTAATTAAGAAGGGCATTATAGATGAGTTGCGACAAAAAGGGATAAAGGATGGAGATACGGTTAAAATGAATAACCATGAATTTGATTATTTTGATTAGTGCTTGAAATAAAAAACCTCGCCGGCTAAATCGGCGAGGTTTTTTATTATATTAATTTTTAAGCACTTTTAGCTTTTCCTTTATATAAAGGTGACGATGGGTCATCCTCTATCTTCATCATAGTGATATTAGCATAACCGAATACGATAGAAACAATAGGGCTGACAAGGTTCAATATTGCATAAGGAACATAACTGAATGTAGGTATTCCCAAGTAACCTGACATCGCAGCACCGCAAGTATTCCACGGGAACAAAGAAGATGTCATTGTACCTGCATCCTCCAAACATCTGGAAAGGTTACGCGGTGCAAGTCCTCTCTTTTCAAATTCATCTTTATACATTCTACCGGGAAGAACAATTGCCAAGTATTGGTCACCAGCCAAAGCATTTGTGAAGATTGAAGTGATTATAGTTACAGTTACTAAAGAACCTGTGCTCTTAGCAAATACAAGTATCTTTTTGCCTAGGGCATCTAACATACCTGTTTTTTCTAACATACCTCCAAAGGTTAAAGCACATAAAATAAGAGATATAGTCCACATCATACTGTCCAATCCGCCACGGGTTAATAATTCGTCCAGCATTTCATTTCCTGTCTCAGACACTATACCGTAGTGCATAGCATCAATAACATCACCAAAATTCGCGCCTTGGAACAGTACTGCTGAGATACCGCCTAATACAGTACCCATCATAAGTCCCGGTACTGCAGGCATCTTCATTGCAACAGCAACAATAACAACTACAGGAACAATAAGTAGTAAAGGAGTTATTACAAAGTTATCTTTCATTGTATTTAAAATTTCGTTAATTGCCGGAACATCAAGTTGTTTACCTGCGAATCGAGCACCCATAATGCCAAAAGCTACTAAGGCTATAGCATAAGAGGTGCCTGTGGTAAAAAACATATGTTTAATATGGTCAAATAAATTTGCCCCTGCGATTGCAGGTGCTAAGTTTGTAGTATCGGATAGGGGAGACAACTTATCACCAAAGTATGCTCCCGATATAATAGCACCGGCTGCCATTGGACCGGGAATTCCCAGACCTGCAGCAACACCCATAAGTGCTATACCGACGGTACCTGCTGTAGTCCATGAACTGCCAGTTGATAAAGACACAACACTACACAGTAACATAGAAGCTATAAGGAAGAATGAAGGCGATAAAATTTGTAAACCATAGAAAATCAGAGTAGGTACTATTCCTCCTAAAATCCATGTACCTATTATCATACCTATTATCCCCAAGATTATTATGGCTTGCATAGTGGCATCAATTGTCTCTAGGAATCCATCCTCAATTTCTTTCCATGTGTAGCCAAGTCTGTAAACACCCACTAGTGCCGTAAGAACGGAACCAAATACTAGGGGAATATGAACGTCAGCTTCTAATACCAAAATGGCATACATAAGTATAGCAACCGTTATAACTATAGGTATTAGTGCATCCAGCATAGTCGCTTCTTTTTTCTGTCTTTCCTTATTGGACATAATCATTACTCCTTTCACTTGTAAATTATCTGCTGTCCAATAAATCAGTAATAATATATAGTTTAATAAAAGTAAAAAAGCAAATTTTATATACATATTTAAGGACAGCTAAAAACATCTATGTTTTTATTATCGCAGAAATGCCTTGTAATGTAAATAGTTATATTAAGCATAAAGATTCTATATTTTGAATAATAAAGAGTTAAATGATTTTTAGTGGTGAAATCGAAAAAAAGCTTAGTTTTATTACATTTTATACATATTATTAATAATTATGAAAAGTTTGCATAATATATTGATTTTAATCATAATATAATAAGCCGCCTATCAGAAATAGTTGAGGGATATATGATAACATAATGCCTATTAAAATAGTATCTTTTTTAAATAAATGATTGAAATAAACAAGTAAATATAGTATTCTCTAATTAATCTCTAAAAAATGTTAGGGGGTAATTAAAATGGTTAAGTTTATTATCGGTGAAAAGGGAACCGGTAAAACAAAAATAATGATTGATAAGGCTAACTTAGCTGTAGGAGATTCAAAAGGGCACATCGTTTATATTGATAGGGATAACAACCATGCCTATGATTTGGACAGAAGTCTTCGGTTTGTAAATGCGGGTGAATTCCGAATTGAAAACTTGAAGACTTTTTATGGTTTTTTGTGCGGGATTATTTCACAAAACTTGGACGTTGAAAAGATATTTATCGATGGGCTAAAGGTTATATCTGCAGCAGAAGACTCCTGTTTAAATGATTTTATTAAGGAACTGGAAATTTTACATAAAGAGTTTGGGGTTAGTTTTTTAATTAGTCTTAGTAGATCAAAAGGTGAAGTTTCAGAGTTTTTGAAAAAGTATATATGATTTAGA
>CAYXUX010000163.1:0-3869 GCA_964468275.1 uncultured Clostridiaceae bacterium | reverse complement strand
AATTTTAAAAAGAAAAAATTACATGTGTAAAAATATTATATGCTGCATAGAATAATATTACAGCCTAAGAAAAATAGGAGGTGCACGCCATGGCTAGCAGGAGAGGACGACTGATGTCAGAAGACTTGAAGTTGGAAATAGCCAAGGAACTAGGCGTTGACCAAATAGTAAAATCAGAAGGCTGGGGTGCAGTTTCTTCCCGAGACTGCGGTAACATCGTTGCAAAAGCAATAGAAATTGCCAATGGGAAAATTGGCAGCAGCTAAAAAACACACTAACACCTTATCAACACGAAGAGGCGGGGTAATCCCGCCTCTAAACTTTTTTGTTGGACTAATAATAACAATCCCAAACAAATAATGATATAATCTTCTTTAACAAGTTAAAATAAGAAGAGGGTGATATCATGGCACAAAAGTTAATCAGATTAAAAGGGAACACTTATTATATAGACAGTGCTGTAAATATAGGGGTAGTATCCAATGACCGCAGTGAGGCTATTATAATAGATACAGGCATAGATAACGATATGGGCAGAAAAATATTGCGATTTTTGAGGGAAGAAGGACTTACCCCCGTTGCAATAATAAATACTCATTCCCATGCGGATCATTGCGGCGGCAATAATTTTATTACAAAAAGAGTTAATATACCAATATATGCTACGGGTTTTGAGAAAGCTGTTATAGAAAATCCTTTATTAGAACCTTTCTACCTTTATTCTGCTTATCCCTTAAAGGAAATGCAAAATAAGTTTTTGATGGCAAAAGAGAGTAAGGCAGAAGGAGTATTGGGAGAGGGAGAAACAGAGATAGAAGGAATACAGTTAAATATTATATCTCTTAAAGGTCATTCTCCCGGTATGATAGGCATAGCAACTGAAGATAATGTACTATTTACCGGAGATGCTTTTTTCCCTAAAAGAATACTGGATAAGTATCCTTTATCCTTTTATACAGATATCAAAAATACATTGGATACCCTTAAATATTTAAAAACTCTGGAATATGATTATTTTGTTCCCGGACACGGAGAAGTATTGGAGAATCAAAGTCCCACAATTGATGCAAATATATCGCAAATAAATGAAATAGTAACTATAATAACCGAATTTTGCAGTGAGCAAAAATCTAGAGAAGAGGTTGCTTCTTATATAATAAATCATTATAATATAAAGCTGAATGTCACTCAATATTATTTAACACTATCTACTATTGCCGCATATTTATCCTATTTAACGGATGACGGTACATTAAAAATAATTATTGCAGAGAATAATATTAAGTGGGTGAAGGTATAAGCGAAAGGGGATTTGATTTATTTGGCAAGGGCATTAGCGCTGACTTCAGGCGGATTGGACAGCATATTGGCTGCTAAACTTATTGCAGATCAAGGAATAGAAGTAACAGGTATATGTTTTGTATCCGCTTTTTTTGGGAGTCGAAATGCGGAAAAAATGGCGAAGCAGATTAATATGCCTTTAACAACAATTGACTTTACGGAAGAACATCTAAAGATGACAAAGAGCCCAAAACATGGCTATGGTAAAAACATGAATCCATGCATAGATTGTCATGCTATGATGCTAAATTATGCCGGTAAATATATGGAGGAACACGGTTATGACTTTATGATTACCGGTGAAGTTTTGAATCAAAGACCTATGTCTCAAAACATTAAATCTTTGGAAACGGTGAAAAAAGAATCCGGTTATGAAGATAAAATCCTTAGGCCGCTAAGCGCACAGAAATTAGCATCGACACAGATGGAGAAGGACGGTATTGTAGATAGAGCAAAGCTTCTGGGTTTTACCGGCAGGACTCGTAAACCTCAAATAGAACTGGCGAAGAAAATGGGAATAATAGATTATCCATCGCCGGCGGGAGGCTGCTTTTTGACGGAACCCAATTACGGTAGAAAATTAGGGGATTTATATAAATATAACAAGGACGAAGCGGATAAAAATGATGTTATACTCTTAAGCGTAGGCAGGCATTTCAGATTATCGGAAAATGTAAAAGCCATAAGCACACGAACTGAGGAAGAATATAAGGAATTAAAAGAACTCATGACAAAAGATATGTGGGTATTTAATACCGCAAATCACAAGGGATCGACCATTGTTTTAAAAATAACGTCCGAATATGAACCTACAGATGAAGAGATAACTCTTGCAGCTGCAATAACAGCCAGATATAGCAAAGGAAAGGATGAAAAAGAGGTTTTAGTAAAATATAAAAAACCGGGAGAAAAAGAAGAATTTTATTTGAATGTGGAACCGGCTAATGATGAGCTTCTCAAGGAATATATGTTGTAAACCTTTCCACAACGTAGTCGTAGTAAATATAATAATCTGATATCGTATGTTTGCTATACCGCCGAGTTTTTGGCAAATTTCATATACTATTATACCTTTATATTATATTTGCCCATTTTATACTGTAAAGTCTGCCGAGGTATTTCTAAGATTTTAGCTGCTTTTGTAATATTACCGCCGGTTCGCTGCAGAGCACTTGTAATCATTATTGTTTCAACTTTATTGATTGTCTCTGTAAGGGGTTTAATAGTAGGCCGTTCTTTTTTTTCTCTATTCTTTTTATAAATCTCTTGTAAATAATAGGGAAGGGAGCCATGGTTTATTTCTTTCCCTTCTGCAATGTTAATGGAACCTTCTATAGCATGCTCCAGTTCTCTAATATTTCCCGGCCATGAATAAGACATAAAAAAGTCCGATACATTGCTGGTAATTCTTTTAATATTTTTATTAAGCATTTTATTATACTTTTCTATAAAATACTTACATAAAAATGGAATGTCTCCATATCGTTCTTTTAGAGGGGGCATACGCAAGGATATTACACTGAGTCTATAAAAAAGGTCGTCTCTTATGGTTTTATTCTTTAATGCTTCTCTTGGATCGGTGCTTATTGTAGTCATAATCCTTACATCTACATAAGTTACCTTTGTACTTCCGATTCTTCTTACTATACTGTCTTGAATAACTCTGAGAAGCTTAGCTTGCAGATTTGGAGACATGGAATTCACTTCGTCTAAAAAGAGCGTACCTCCGTCGGCCAATTCAAATAAGCCCGGACGGTTTTCCGCGCCGGTAAAGCTGCCTTTCGCGGTACCGAACAATATGCTTTCCAATAAAGTTTCCGGGATGGCGGCACAATTTTGTGCAATAAACGGTTTATCCTTTCTCTGACTGGAATTATGTATTGCATGCACCAACAGCTCTTTTCCCGTACCTGTTTCTCCATATACCATGACCGGTGAAGGTGAATGTGAAACGGATAGGGCATCCTTTTTTAATTTCAACATTAAATCTGTTGTTCCGATTATATCTGCAAAATTATAAACTGCCTGACTGGCTTCTCTTCTCTTTTTCTTTAACTTTTCATCCAAAAGCAACTCTGCTTGTAAATCAACAACTTTTTGTGTTAAATTTTTTACTTCAGTTATATCTTTTGAGATTTCTATAGCACCGATGATTTTCTTATTTAGCTTTATTGGTATTGTAGTATTTATCGTGGTAATGACTTTACCTTTATAATTGCGAAAAGACTGTTCATGGTTAAGAATTGGTATTCCATCTCTTATAACGCTTAGAATTGTGCTTGTTTGAGGTGTCAAAGACGGATATATCTCGAGAATATGTCTGCCTATGGCTTCTTCAGGATTGACGTTGTCCAGCTGAGCGGCAAATTTATTATAGTAGATTATTTTACCGTTGCTATCTACAATATGGATTCCGTCTTCTATATGCTCTAAAATATCTGCAATATTTTCCTTAAACAAGGAATCAATCATATACTTTCATCTCCTGATTCACTTTAATAAGCTTCAGCTTCGCCAATTATTCGGCA
>CAYXUX010000162.1:2599-3894 GCA_964468275.1 uncultured Clostridiaceae bacterium | reverse complement strand
ACTAAGGATAATGTGGAAGCGGTATTGGGGGAGAAGTTTAAATATAAATAACTTTTCTGCAAAAATTGGGAAACCCTAGAGGAAAAAAAACTTTTATGTAGAATAAGGTAAATTATAAGCAATACAGGGGTGTTTAGTGTGGAAAAATCAACAATAATCGATAGATATGAAATAATAGACACACTACATGCTGATGAATATCAATCCACTTTTGTCTGCAATCTTATGAATACGGATGACAATAGGGATTATATAGTCAATGAATTTAGAGACCCCGAAATTATAAGGGCTGTAAGGGATTCCTTTGTATTCAATAAGAAGGTCATAAAATTACTTGAGGCTTTCGAGTATGGTGACAAATTTTATGCTGTTTTTCCGCCGATAATCGGCACACCTCTTGATCAATACATTTCTAAACACAATTTAACAATAGCGGATAAGATGACTTTTACTGATATGATTTTAAAAAAGTTTGTAGAAATAAGCAGTTTAGATTACGTAATACAATATGCATTATGTGATTTAAAAAACCTTTCCGTACAAAGCAGAAGATTTTTCCACTTTAATAATATATATTATTTTAAGAAAGATGCTTTGGAAGTGGAATACGTTGATATAATAAAGAAAATCGGATATTTAATGCTGTGCTTCTTTGCAAATAAAGCGGATGCGGATATTGAAAAGGATAAAAACAATTTACCGCCGGCTATTTTACCTATTACCGTAAAATGTATATCCGGAGAGTATAATTCTTTGGGAAAGGTCTATGCCGATTTCAGAAATACTCTGCTATATACTACCTTTGTTGATCCCACTTCTTTAGATAATCAAATAAGGAGCAAAGCGAAAGCAGTTAAGGCTCGCAAAAGGCATAGAATTAATGTGCCGCGGGTTATAGCATGGCTGTTAATATTTGCTTTTTTAATTGGAGGATGTTCTTGGTTTATTAAAAACAGAGGTACATTAGTGGGACCCGGCAAAGGATTTGGCATTGGTAAAAAGGGTAATCCCCCTATTGCTGATTTTACCATCAGTATCAATAAGATTTATAAAGATGATGAAGTTAAATTTATAGATAAATCTGTGGCTACCAATCCCGGAGATGAAATAGAAGCTCGTCTATGGACTGTTGAGAAAGACGGGATTGTTATAATGAATTCAGATGAAGACGCAATCACTTATTCTTTTAATGAGATAGGTGAATATAGGATATCACTGATAGCTCAAGATTCTAGGGGCTTGGATAGTGAACCCTATACTCACAGTATAATTGTCTTGGAAAAACCTGAATTTCC
>CAYXUX010000162.1:0-2499 GCA_964468275.1 uncultured Clostridiaceae bacterium | reverse complement strand
TCAATGCTTTGACAGCCTGTCATTATCATAGTCTGTTCAAGTTCACTTCCTGTTTTCTCAGTATGCATTGCAACTCCGTCGATACCGCCACCGTAAGCAGCAATACAATAGGGTCTGCCTATGAGAACGGCATCTGCACCTAAGGCAATAGCTTTAAACACATCGATTCCTGTCCTTATTCCGCCGTCTACCAAAACTTTCATCTTGCCTTTGACATGCTTTACTATTTCAGGAAGCACTTCCGCTGTCCCCGGTGTATGATCCAATACCCTGCCTCCGTGATTTGAAACAACAATACCGTATACTCCTGCTTCCAATGCTTTTTCAGCTCCATGAACAGTCATAATACCCTTTAGTATAAAAGGAAGCTTAGTGCTGTTTACTATTTGGCGTAAATCATCTACGGATTTTGGGCTGATACCTTTGTCACCTGCTAAAAGCGTTAAACCGGCGGCATCTATATCCATTGCAACAGCTATGGCTCCCGCATCTTCGGCAACTCTGATTCTATTTATGACTTCTTTTACACTCCAAGGTTTTATAGTAGGTATGCCTATGCCTTCATTTGCCTTAATTGCAACAATACCTGAATCGTAGCATTGATCGGTTTCACCGTCTCCCGTAAAAGCCATGACACCCGCATCTTTGCAGCCTTTTACAACAATATTGCTATAATCATATTCATCATAATGACCGGGATAGTGTATCTCAACCGCAGAAATAGGTGCAGCAAAGAATGGATATTTAAAAGCTTTACCGAACATCTCTATCTTAGTATTCAGCTCTTTTTTCTCATATATTAAGTCCATGTTTATTTTTATCTCTTTGAACCTTTGATAATTGTTGATAAAAGAAGTTGCCGTTCCCTTACCCCCGGGGCCCGGAATAACACCCTTGCATGCAATACCGTTACATTCTTTACATACAATACATCTGCCATTCATATTCTTTTTAGCATTTTCTAAAACTTGATTATAATTCATAAAATCACCCTTTACATAAAATTTGCTTACTTTTTTAAAACAATTCATACAATTTATTTCATTATAACATGTCACATCCTTTTTTTTATGATAAAATAATATTAAAGGGGGAGAAAAACATTGAAAAAAGATATAAAGATTAGGCGATTAAAAACATTGGATGGCTCCTTCTTAATGTCACCTAAAAATGATTTTGTATTTAAAACAATTTTTGGCGATGAAAAGAATAAAGATATCTTAATATCCTTTCTATCAGCAATAATGAAAATAGAAACTGATAAATTTGAGGACCTAAAATTTATGAATACGGAACTGCCACGAGAATTTATAGAAGACAGAATGGGTATATTAGATGTCAGGGTAAAACTAAAAGACAAAACAGAAATAGATATAGAGATACAGCTTAACTATACAAAATACATGGGAGAAAGAACCTTATACTACTGGAGCAAAATGTATACAGGGAGTATAAAAAAAGGAGATACCTATTCTAAACTAAAAAGATGTGTAACTATAAATATAGTAGACTTTATTATATTACCTTTAGAACAAATATATTCAAAATTCCAAATAACAGAAGAAAAAACAGGATATAGACTAACGGATGTATTAGAAATCTATTATCTGGAATTAGAAAAACTAAGAAATGATAAATACAAACAATACATAAATAGAAAAGACCCAATAATCCAATGGATGATGTTTTTAAATGCTGAGACCAAGGAGGTGCTTGATATGCTATCAGAAGATGTACCGGAAATCGAAAAGGCAACAACAATACTAGAAGTGATGAGTCAAAGTGAAAAACAAAGAATGGTATACGAGGCAAGGGAAGCCTATCTTCATGATATGGCAACCTACCTTGAAGAAGCAGAAGAAAGAGGACTGGAGAAGGGTATGAAAAAGGGTGTTGAAAAAGGTATTGAAAAAGGCATTGTAGAAGGAAAAAGAAAAGTTGCAAAGAAACTTTTGCTTAAAGAAATGTCGGCTGAACAGGTATCAGATATGACTGATTTAAAGATGGAAGAAGTTTTAAAGCTCCAAAAAGAAATTAAAAAATGATTTGTCCTGACACATATAAGAAAACCCTTCATAAGGTAAAGGTACCTATGGGGGGTTTCTTCATCCAATTATAAAACCTTTCTTCTCTAACCCCTTATGATTTTGCCGCTTTCCGTTTTTGGAATACTATCAACAAATTCAATTGATTGTGGTGATGCGAAGGGTGAAAGCCTATTTCTAACAAGCATTCTAAGGTCAAGCTGTAGCTTAGTTGACGGTTTTATTTCCTCTTTTAAAATAATATAAGCCTTGACTGTTTCGCCTAACATTTTATCCTTTACACCCACCACTGCAGATTCTAAAACAAAAGGATGTGAATTTAAAATAGTTTCTACTTCATAAGGACTTAGTAAGTGACCTGCAGTATTTATTATATCATCTTCCCTACTAACAAAATAAAAATATCCTTCATCATCTCTGTAAGCCAAATCTCCTGTAATATACCAATCATCAT
>CAYXUX010000161.1:1451-3914 GCA_964468275.1 uncultured Clostridiaceae bacterium | reverse complement strand
CAAAAATTCTTTGAAAAAACCGCTCACATTCTTTCTGATGGCGAAAAGAGAGAATATACATCTCAAAAGCTTGGGAATCTTAATTTAAGCACTGTTCAAAAAAATAATATTAATGAAATAATAACGAATTTAAGCATAGGAAATAACACTCCGAATATGCAGAAAGAAAATACAATTTTATATAAAATAGACGATTCAGAACTAACCAGTGCTATAGATTTTTCTGCAGATGTTTTTATTGAAGGTGAAGATGAGATTACCGCAATTGAACTTAAATCAGTTAGGCCGAATTCCGGGGAAATGAGAGGCGAAAAGCAAAAGATTCTAGAGGGGAAATGTGCCTTATATAATAATACTGATAAAAAAGTAAATTTCCTTTTAGGCTTTCCGTTTGATCCCATATCTAATTTACCGACAAAACATGATAAGGAAAAATTTATGGATTCCATAATAAACTTGAGAAAATATTTTGATAAAAATGAAATATTACTGGGAAGTGAATTATGGGATTTTTTATCCGGTACGAAGAATACAATGGAATTTTTATTAAAAATAATTAACAAAATTTCCACGTCGGAATTTATGAGTAAATATAGATTTATTAATGACGTTAGTAATATTGGGACAAGCAAATACTTGGATTATTTAAGAGAGTGGAATCTTTATTCTCAGTTGTTGTTGACAAAAAAAGATGAAAATATTAGAAAGGTTATAAGAGGGGACAAAAGATTAATAAGAATATATAACCAGCAAATCTTTAAGAATGGCAAATACAATTATAATAGATTTGGAGAATTATCAAAGTTAATATAAGTTAGCGCGAATAGAAGACTATAAAGTATCTTAAATGACTTTTTGTACAAAGGGTGCTAAGGACTATATACTCTATTTACATGTTAACGTTGAAGGCGGCCTTTTGGCAATGGGTGACTTGCATGCTGTTATGGGAGATGGTGAAACAGGAGGCTGTGGTTTAGAAATAAATGGTGAAGTAACTGTCAGGGTCAATGTTATTAAGGATAAAATCTTTCCCACACCTATGGTGGTTAGCGGGAAGAAAAACACTCGGCATTATAATAAATATGCCGGGTGTTTTTCATGCTCCTATTGAGGATTGTACATGCCTTTGCTCTGCATATAATTAAAAATTGCTTCACCGTGCTGCTGCTCTTCTTTTTGGATATGATTTAATGCTTGGCGTATATTAGGATCCCTAAACTCAAATATCGCAGTATCATATGTTCCTGAAATATATTTTTCCGTTGATAAAAGGTCTGTGCATAGGTCGGCATCTTGCTGGCCTGTCATTCCTGTTTGCCCGAAAGATTGACTTTGTATGCCCGTATTTTGGCTTGATTGTTGTTGACTTTGCTGTGACATATCCGGCACTTGCCCGTTGAGGATTTGGTTGATAGTATCATAGTGTTGCTTTTCATGTTGGGCTATTTGCTGACATAATTGTTTTAGCTCGGAGTCCTTTGCCTGTTGAGCATAATTATTGTATTTTTTAATACATATCTCTTCATGACTTTTTTGGTCCTCTAATAAATATCTTTCCTTTTGTGTTAAATGGGACATAAAAACACCTCCTATTATATAGAATCCACATTGATGAAAAAAATATTCAAAATTTTAAAAAATCCTTAAGCTCGCCTAATAATATTTTTATCGACGATAAAGATTTTACTTTTATATGGTATAATTTAAAGAAACAAGAAAAGGGGAAAAACCTAATTTGGATAAATATGATCATATTATAAGAACCTGGAAATCATTTTCGATTGATTCAGTTGAGGCACTAGATAAGTATCTTGATAATTTCCGTATTTTATTTGCTTTTAATTCCGGAAAAATTGAAAACCCGGAGATAACTTACCATGATACAAGAGAAATATTTGAAAACGGGAAGGTTCTAAGCTACTCCGGCAGCCCACGAACTATATTTGAATTGCAAAATCAAAAATTATGCTATGAATTTTTAAAAGAGAAAATTATAAAAAAAGAACCTATGAGTATCGAGTTGATTAAGGAAATACATGAGATTTTGACCGCCGGGACTTATGATGAACGCAGGTTTATTGCAAACGGTGAAAGACCGGGGGAATTTAAGAAGCATGATTATGTAGTTGGTGTTCATGAAGTAGGCTCCAAAGCGGAAGAGGTAGAAAAGGATATATCAGAGCTTATAGATGAGATTAATGAGTATAAGGGTGAAGACTTATTGATGGCCGCTGCTTATTTACATGCAAAGTTTCAATATATACACCCTTTTGCTGATGGTAATGGGCGCGTCGGAAGAACATTAATGAATTATTATCTTATGATTAACAATCACCCGCCTTTTATTATATACGATGAGGATAAGCATTTTTATTATGAAGCATTGGAGAAATATGATAAAAGGGAAGAGTTGAATTCCTTATATGAATTTTTTAAATATCAAATAGAGAAAACTTGGGAGAA
>CAYXUX010000161.1:0-1351 GCA_964468275.1 uncultured Clostridiaceae bacterium | reverse complement strand
ACGGAGTTAAACCCTTTGGCAGAGGGAATAGAAATAGAATATAAAATTGTACCCCGGGATAAAACCACCTCAAAAAGAGGGGAATACTGTCTGCTCATTTATAGTGAGGAGAAGGAGCATTATTTAGTGAACATAGGCTATATGTTCGAGGAATTGGATTTGTATTTGGCATCTAAGAACATAGGAGTATGCTGGTATGGTATGGGTAAAGTAAAGGATCCTTATGAAGGCAGGTTGAAATTAAACATCAATTCAAAGTAGATGGTAAAAGATTCAATTCACATTAATAAAGTTTTTCATTTTAAGGAACATATTTAATAATTTTCCGGTCAAAATATACCGGAGGTGGTGTTATTTATGAACTACAAAAAATATGTATTAATCATGACACTGGTTGTAGTTTTTTCGTTGTCAATAGGCTGCGTAGCCAATGATGACGAAGAGGATCTTGGAGTGAACGAAATTGAGTTAAGAGAATTCGAAGTAACAGAGGATACTTTTAACACAGCCAATTTACAGGATGGCGACCTCCGAGAAGTCTTTTCCTTTGAAGAATCATTATACAGAGTAGATCAGGTGCGAGAAGGCTTGGAAAGCTTTAGAAAGCTTACGGAACAGGGGAGAGCCAAACTCCTACATGATGTATTGGATCAGGTTGGCAATACCGAATGGGAAATACAGGTTTTGGGTTTTCAAAATTGGCCTAATACAATCGAAGGAACTCTTAGAATGCAGGATTATCGTGTAAAAAGGCTGGAGTATGAATTAGCTGTGGAGAAGTATAAGCAAGGTGAAGTAATAGAAGAGTTTGTAGAAGAGGCACAGGCTATTTACAATGATGCAAAGAATGAATTGCAAGAGTATCTAGATTCCTATGCAATCGCAGATTAGTAGTTTCACTCCGATAATATGGCAGGAAGATATACCAAGTTCCGTAGATGCGGAGAATTATAAAGAATGTGAAGTATGCACTGCTAAATCAAGAGTCATATGGGGCGAAGGAAATCCCGATGCCCCCGTCTTTATAATTCTTGACAATCCCGGTGAGCGTGAGAATAAGGATGGACATGAATACCTTTGTGGGACAAGGGAAACTTTACAGATGGGTTTGTATGAATCAGGCATACCATTAGATGAAGTATATTTAACATATATATTAAAATGCAGACCTCGCCGCGCCTATGATAAAGATAGAGCTAGGGCATTTAGTATGCCTTTTATTATTAGGCAGATAGAAATGGCAAAACCAAAGTTTCTGGTTTGCTTAGGCAATGTTGCTGTGCAATGTATGTTTGATGATAAGGATGTCAATGTGAAGGGGTTACGCGGAGATTGGCAAAACCTGATGGGA
>CAYXUX010000160.1:0-4002 GCA_964468275.1 uncultured Clostridiaceae bacterium | reverse complement strand
ACCTAGGGGGTGTAATCTGTCAACAGTTTTTTGCATGAACTCGTTATAGGGAACTCGATCCGCCGGGAGTACATTTTCAAAATCAACATTTAATCCTTTATAATTCTTTTCCTGCATTATATTTACTATGTTATCCAACAATGTATTTTGTATGTCCGGGTTATTAAGTACAACATGAGCCAAGTTTTCTCCCAATTGAGTTGATGTAAAATTTGTAATGGCCATCATGGGAACTACATTATTTTCAATAGAAGTATTTATAGCAACATCATCATCAATAGGCTCCATAGTTCCGTTTTCCCGTATGAGATATGCAAAAGGGCTTACATAAGTCAAATTATCGGCAACTTCATTTATTATGGGACCTGCCTGCTGCCCCAACATATAGATAAAACCGTTTACGAATATTTCCGGTCTGACAGCGATGGGAACAACAAGAATCATACCGGGAAAAATTAAATCGGGATTTTCAATATTATTGGCAATTACAAGACTTTCAACACTAACACCGTATTTTTCCGCTATTTGGGATAAAGTTTCCCCCGGGGCTACTCGATGGATAGGAGCAGGGATGAATAATCTTAGCCCCGGATGAATAATATTTGGATTTGCAATATTATTGCTTCTTAATATTTCCTCTATAGTGACATTATATAATCCGGCAATCATCCACAAGGATTCTCCCGGTTTTACAACATGGTAAACGCCTTCCTTTGGAATTATTATAGCTTGGCCAATCAAAAGTTGATTGGGATTTGGAAGTTTATTCGCTTCTATTATTTCTGATAGTGGAACACCAAAGGCATTGGATATTTGCCATAGACTGTCACCCGGTTTGACTACATATATAATCATATCAACCATCCTTTATAACAATATATACTTATTTTATGTAACAACCCTTATTTAGGTGAGTATTTTAATGATGAATAGATGTATTTTATAATTATTTGTGCTATTATCTTAATCATAAGCGAAATGTAACTTGGAGGTAGAACTATGAAGATAATCATAATAGGTGCAGGCAAAGTGGGTTATAATCTTGCTCTGAACCTTTCTAAAGAAAAACACGATGTTATTATCATTGATAATGACCAGAATGTTATAGATAAAGCTGATGAAAATCTTGATGTGTTTTGCATAAAAGGTAATGGCGTGTCTACCGGTGCGCTTCAAGATGCGGATGTTTATAATACTGATTTATTGATTGCAGTTACAAACAGTGATGAAGTCAATATGGTTTGTTGCCTGACAGGTAAAAAGCTGGGGGCTAAAAAAACAATAGCCAGAATCAGAGATCCGGAATATGCACAGGAGCTTACTTTATTAAAAGAAGAAATAGAACTGGATATGGTCATAAATCCGGAACTTGCAGCTGCTGAGGAAATAGCTAGAAACCTTGCTTATCCTGCTTCTGTAAATGTTGAAAGTTTTGCAAAGGATAGGGTCAAAATGGCAGAGATGATAGTTGATAAGGATATGCCCATAGTTGATACTAAACTAAAAGACTTATCAGGTAAGATCCCTGATACAATACTAATTGGTGCCGTCCTAAGAAGCGGTGAAGTTATAGTGCCCCACGGGGATTTTGAAATAAAGGCAAATGATATTGTATATATTTTGGGACAATCCATTGATATTGCAAGCTTTTTCAAAGATTGGAAACACCATACAAAGAAGATTGGGAATGTAATGATAGTAGGGGCAGGCAGGATTTCATTTTATTTAGCAAAACTTTTGCACGGATTGGGTGCAAAAATTAAAGTTATAGAATTAGATATGGAAAAATGCACTGAATTTGCGGAGCTACTTCCTAATGTTTTAATAATAAATGGGGATGGTACAGATGAGGAATTTTTATTATCTGAAAACTTGGGAGAAATGGATGTATTTATATCCCTGACGGGTATGGATGAAGAAAACCTTATATCCGCTTTAATGGCTAAACAAAATGGTGCAAAAAGAGTGGTTTCAAAAATAAACAGGATAAATTATATGACGGTAATTAATAAATTGGGAATCGATAATGTCATATGCCCTAAGCTTATAACTACCAATCAGATTTTAAAATATGTAAGAGGCAGTACCGTTGAGACTTTGTATAAAATAGTTGAGGGACAAGCGGAAATATTGGAGTTCATAGTTAACGAAAGTAGCAAGATAATAGGTATTCCATTAAAGAAATTAAAACTACCTAAAGATATTTTGATTGCTACCATTGTAAGAAAAAATGAAGTAATTATACCTAAGGGTAATGATGTTATAAAAAAGAAAGATCGAGTTATTATTATAGCTAAGAATAATAAGATATGCGATATAGACGAACTTTTGAAGCCACAAGAGGGGGGTATTCATTTTGAACTTCAAAATGGTATTAAAAAGCTTGGGAGTTTTATTAATATGTGAAGCAGCAGCCATGTTACCTTCTTTAATTGTGGCTTTTATATATAAAGATGAGGGAATAACCAGTTTTTTTTATACAATAGGAATTATTGTTGTATTAGGGATGTTATTGACTAGGGTTAAAGCAGAATCACCAAATATGTATGCTAAGGATGGCTTCGCAATAGTGGCTTTGGGTTGGATTCTTATGTCTTTTCTTGGAGCACTGCCCTTTTATTTTAGTTCATCTATTCCTTCATTAATAGACAGTTTTTTTGAGGCGGTTTCGGGATTTACTACTACGGGAGCCAGCATTTTAGAAACTGTGGAGAATCTGCCTAATAGTTTATTATTTTGGAGAAGCTTTACCCATTGGATAGGTGGTATGGGTGTTCTTGTTCTGACATTGGCTATACTTCCTTCTGTCAATGCTACTTCAATATTTATAATGCGTGCAGAAAGCCCGGGACCAAGTCCCGGTAGGCTGGTGCCAAAGATAGGGAATACAGCTAAGATTCTATATGGTATCTATTTAATTATTACATTGGCTCAGGTTGTTTTGCTGCTTATTTCCGGGATGCCCTTGTTTGATTCTTTGGTTCATACCTTTGGGACGGTGGGGACAGGAGGATTTTCAATAAAAAATATGTCTATCGGTGCTTATAATAATGTTTTTTCTGAAGTTATTATAACTGTTTTTATGCTAATAAGCGGGGTGAATTTTTCCTTGTATTATCAGATTTCAAAAGGTAACTTCAAATCATTTTTTAAAGATGAAGAACTAAGATTTTACACAATTGCTGTTTTGACATCAATACTTTTAATCACTGTTAATCTACATGGCAGTGTATTTACATCCTTAGGAGAATCCTTGCGACATTCTTCCTTTCAGGTTGCTTCTATAATAACAACTACCGGCTATAGTTCTACGAATTTTGACACATGGCCGACACTTAGCAAGTTTATATTATTTTTCTTAATGTTTGTCGGGGGCTGTGCCGGCTCAACAGCAGGTGGAGTAAAGAATATAAGAGTTTTATTGATGTTTAAGTCGGCAAAAACTCAGTTGATGAAGATAATACATCCCAAAGGCGTATATCCGGTAAGATTCGGTGGTAAGGTATTGGATGAAAAAGGTTTAGGGGAGATAATGAATTTTTTCTTTATGTATATATTAGTATTCGTGATTTCAGTTTTTTTTATATCCACAGAAGGGTATGATATGACCACAACTCTTACATCTGCGGCTGCTACCTTGGGGAATATAGGCCCCGGTCTCTCGCTTATTGGACCTATGGGGAATTATTCCATTATGTCACCGCTTTCAAAAATAGTCCTCTCATTTGCCATGCTTATTGGCAGGTTGGAGATTTACCCCATACTACTCCTAACCGTGCCGACCTTTTGGAAAAAGGATTAGTAGATAAGCTCATGTTCTGATTTAATAATTTCTATTATTAAAGTATTCCGCCAGTCTTTTAATTTTTAATTTGTTTTGTTTTAGTTTATCGTTAAGTTCTATAGCTAATAGAGTTGCAATTACGTTCACTAATGAGCTTGGTGCCGTCATTGAATTATAAAATACGGTACTGGATGTCTGGCAAGTGAGCAATATATCAG
>CAYXUX010000159.1:0-4005 GCA_964468275.1 uncultured Clostridiaceae bacterium | reverse complement strand
TTTTATGCTAAATCCAAGTCCTCTATAAAATAGTTCTGATTCAATATTTATAGTGGTTATAGTTCAAACATTATATATATGTTTTTTTGTAAATTATTAATATTTGGTTAAGATTTCGTTGTGGGTGAAAGGGGGAACCCGGCAATCGTAGCAAATATAATAAAATAGAGTAAAAGCTTTGAAGCTTCTACTCTATTTTCCGCATCCACATATATTTGAAAGTAATATGTTCATGGTGAAGTTATAATTCTTACCCGACATCTCACTATGAATTTTCTTGATTAATTTAAAAACAATATCCGATTCCCCTCTTATAGTTGTAGACATTATATCCACATTATATTCCAGTCCGGATTCCTTTATTATTTCCAAAACATCATGAACCTCATCAGAATAATCAACCGTCCCTATAGGCAGATAAGCAATCTGACAAGATACTATTCCCCTTTTTGCCAAAGGACACATATGAAACCACCTCTTTCTTTCAGTTTGCATTTGTTTTCATACATAATATTTATATCCTTCTCCGTCGTATCCGGAGGTATAAACAAGCATTCACCATAATCCATAATCTCCCGCGGGTTTATGGCCCTCAAATCATCCATAGATTTAAAGTCCGCATGTTTAAAGACACTGTTATCCCGCATTGACTTTGACAAATATAGTTCTCCCCATCTGCTTTCCCTGTTAATCGTACCGATAAGTAAACTACCGTTTTTCTTTAATACCCTATGCATTTCATTATAGGCTTTTTCCGGTTCTTTAATGAATTCAAAAGCTGCCATAGAAAAAACAACATCAAATCCCTCATCTTCAAAGTCCAAACCATAGACATCCATCTTATGAAATTCAATGTCCATATTATTGTCTTTCGATTTTTCCTCAGCCAGTTTAAGCATTTCCTCAGAAACGTCCACACCTACAACTTCACAGCCCATTTCAGCAAGCTTCATGCTAAAATTACCCGTTCCGCATCCCACATCCAATATTTTAGTGCCTTTCTTCGGTTGGAACAGAGAAAAAGCAAGATAGGTCTCCACTTCATCTACAAAGTTTCCCATCTTTGATTTGTACCAGTCGTCGTAATCACTCGCTTCTTTATCAAATATAGCCATGTTAAGACCTCCTATAATAAATTAAGAATTTCTTTTTTTATCCTGATGAATTCAACATTGGTAAATGTATTATCATCACGAGGTCTGCCTATATTTACTTGAAATACGTTCTTTACCACCGCAGGCCTTTTTGAAAGTATATAGATTTCATCGGATAAAAAAATCGCTTCATCAATATCATGGGTTATAAATAATATTGATGATTTTAAATTATGAAAAACCTCCAAAAGCCAATGCTGCATCTTCCGTTTTGTTATAGCATCCAAGCCCCCAAAAGGCTCATCTAAAAGCATAATATCCTTAGAAAAAAGATAAGCCCGCAAAAGGGAAGCCCTTTGTTTCATACCTCCGGAAAGTTGGCTGGGATAGTTTTTTTCAAAACCATCTAAACCAAAAAGATGAAAATATTCCAATGCTATTTTTTCCGCTTGGCTATTAGATTCACCTTTTAAAACTAAGGGTATGGTTACATTGGATAATATGTTTTTCCAAGGCAAAAGTAAATCTTTTTGATGCATATAGCTTACTCTGCCTGTTTTGCCATTATAGACTTCTCCATCAATTAGTATTTCTCCTCTATCCGGTAGAGTAAGACCTGAAATAATATTAAACAAGGTGCTTTTGCCGCAACCACTGGGCCCCAATAACGATACAAATTGATTTTCTTCCAAGCTTAGTGATATATCCTCCAAAGTATGTAATTGTCCAAAACTTTTTTTAATATTTATAGCCTCAACTTTTTTCATCTTTACTCCTTTGGCAAATATTCATTTGTAAAAGCATTGTTCGGATCAAGTCTGTTTTCTATAAGGCCTTTTTCGTACATCCATTCACCATATGTTTCCCAAACTTCTTTTTTCATTTCTCCCCAACGGGGAGCATCTGCTTTATATTCTTTTGCCAAATACTTCTGACTGGCGATTACCATTTCTCCGTCCAATTCCGGTACATGTTTTAAAAAGGCTTTTCCTGCCTTTTCCGGATTTTCAATTGCAAAATCATAACCTCTGGTAGTGGCTTTCAGAAATCTTCGTGCCAGTTCCGGATTTTCATTAAGCAATTTTTCGTGAGCAATTATAACCGGAGTATAAAACTCCAAAGCCGGGACTATATCCTGAAGTTTTATAAAATTCAAATCATAATCTTGCAGTTCTGCAGCAACCCCATCCCAACCATAGTAAATCCATGTAAAGTCTACATAATTTTCTACACTAGTGAAAAAATCCGAAGTCCCAATATCTATTATTTCTAATTTATTATAATTTCCCCCTTCAACTTCCATCAATCCTTTTAGTATGGCTTCTTCAATAGGTGAACCCCATCCACCATATTTTTTGCCTTCAAAATCCTTAGGATTTTTTATATTTTTATAAACCGGAGATGCCATTCCTGAGGTATTATGCTGAATAATAGTTGCTATAGCTTGAATAGGCAAAGGATCATCAGTAGTTTTTGCATATACCATTTGTTCTTGGTGGCTTATACCAAAATCCCCTTGTCTTGCTGCAATTAAATCTGCACTGCCTCCTGCTGAAGGCTGGATAATCTCTACTTCTAAACCTTCTTCTTCATAATATCCATTTTCTATGGCTACGTACATCCCAGTATGATTAGTATTGGGTACCCAATCCAAAACAACAGTTATTTTTTCCCTCTCCGATTCTTTCTTTACATTAGATGAACCATCTTCATCTGTGCTTATTTTTGTGGTCTTGCATCCTATTAAAAATAAGATTAATAAAGCAATAATTGATATTCTCGCACTTCGTTTTAACATTATTCATCCTCCCAAACCATATTATTTTTATCATGAACCCAAGGCATCGTTTTTCTTTCTATATAGCTGATTATTTTTAGCATACCTATACTTAATAAGGTGATTAGGATTATTGATGCGAAAACTTTATCTGTTGCAAAAGAACTTTTAACCCTAAGCATATAAACACCAAGGCCTTTTTTACCACCTACCCATTCTCCTATTGTGGCTCCGGTTATACTGTATGTACCGGAAATCTTTAATCCGGAAAAAAGGCTAGGCATTGCTGCAGGGAATTTAACTGTCTTATATAATTGGATTTTGCTAGCCCCCATTGATTTTATAAGGTTCAAAAGATCTTCTTCCACTGAAGCTAGGCCTTCTAACATACTAATTGTTACAGGAAAAAAACATACCAACCCTACTATAACTATTTTCGGTAGATATCCGAAACCAAACCATATGGCAAAAAGGGGCGCAATAGTGATTATCGGAACGGTCTGGGATGTAATAATTAAAGGATATACTGCTTTTTTTACTATAGGTACGCCATCCATCATAATTGCTATAAATACAGCGATAATTACTGATACTGCAAATCCAATTAAAGCCTCCATTAAAGTGACAAGTATATGTTCCTTCATATTTGGCATATTAGTTATCAAAGTAATTATAATTTTCGTTGGCGCTGGTAGTATATATGTGGGAACTATTTGTAATCTTGCAGTGGTTTCCCAGGTCAGCAATAAAACCCCAATAAAACCTATGGGTATTATATTATCTCCTATATTTCCCGATCTTTTCATCCATTGTCACACCCTCCGGTTTGTAATCAATCTTAACAACTGAAATAACTCTTGTTGCACCTTCCTTTATACAAATATCCTGCGCCTTTTTAACTATTTCCAAGAGTGTATCCAGTTCTCCTTCCATAGTTGTTTCCATAGGACCTACCACGTATTTAACTCCTGATTCTTTAATTAATTCTATAACCTTGTCCACCACCGGGTAGATTCGTTCATCCGGAACTCTGGGTAATACTTGGAGACTTACGTTTACTGAAGCCATTTTAACTCCTCCTTTTTTTATTAAATCTAAAAAACCCTTTATCTCGTTCAGTAACAACCTGAACAA
>CAYXUX010000158.1:0-4017 GCA_964468275.1 uncultured Clostridiaceae bacterium | reverse complement strand
AAATACCCTTTGATTCAAGGCTCCACAAGAATGATTTAAAATTCAGATAATGTGCTGATGGCATATAAGGGAATACTTAATAGCCATTCTTCCTTTTTATAATCCATCATGGAAACTCGTATAGATAATTCCGGTCTATACTTTTCATAAAATGTTTTTAAACTCTTTGCTTTTAGATTTACTTCTGCTTTAACCTCCATGGGAATAACTCTTATACCATTATCTAAAATAAAATCTATTTCTGCACTGCCTCTGTTATTAGTCCAATAGTATATTCCCAAGTCCCTAATGGTTTTTAGCTGCTGCAGAACATATTGTTCTGTCAATGCCCCTTTAAATTCCTTAAATAAATTATTTCCGTGAAGCAGGCTTTTTTGGTCTAATCGTACCATGCAACAAAGTAAACCTACATCTAAGAGAAATAGCTTGAAGGCTTTGAAATCTTCATAAGCCTTTAGAGGGATGCTTGGTGAATTTACACGATTTATCTTATGGATAAGGCCGCAATCTTCTAACCAAAGCATCGCTAATTCATATTCCCTGGCTCTTGCACCTTCTTTTATAAGGCCGTAAATAAATTTTTTATTTTCCTTGACAAGTTGAGTTGGAATGCTATGCCATAACATTCTTATCCTTGGTACAACTTCATTCGGTGCATGCTTGGAAAAATCCTGCTCATAAGCCTCAAGTATATGTTTTTGTATTTCCCTAACCTCATTGAAATCCTTATTCTCACTAAAATGGAGCACCGCTTCCGGCATCCCCCCCACATAATAATAGTATTTAAGCATCTCTATATACTTTTCTTTAAATGCTGTAGCCATCTTAAAATCGTGTTGCTTCAAGATATCAGCATAGCTATCATAACCTAGTGCCATCAGAAATTCCGGAAAATTCATAGGATACAAATCTAAAAACTCCACCTTACCAACGGGAAAGGAAGTACCTTGATGTAAAGCAACACCTGACAATGAACCGGCTGCTATAATCCTATATTCCGGTGCATTTTCATTAAAATACTTAAGGGAAGTAAGAGCCTTAGGGACTCCTTGGATTTCATCAAAAATTAGCAAGGTATTTGCGGGATCAATCTTATTCCCTGCATATAATTCAATACCTGTTATAATTCTTTTAATATCAAGATCTGTTGAAAACAATTCTTTCATAACATTGTTATTGTCGAAATTGATATATACAGTTTTATCAAAAGCCTTTTCTCCAAATTCCTTCATAAGCCAAGTCTTTCCTACCTGCCTAGCACCCCGAATTAAAAGAGGCTTGCTATTCTTTTTGTCCTTCCATTTAAAAAGCTCTTCAATTGCAATTCTATACATAATTATCACCCCAACGAAAAAAGCATATCATATGATGACAAATATATCAATGATACTTGTATTTGTTATGCACATTGTTACAATGTAATATGCTTGCTTCAATCACATTATTACATCTAGCAAGTTTTATGCAAATGTCCCTTTATTCAATACTGTATAACGATTATTTTGGATTCAAATAATTGTTGATAATGTTGATATTGACAAATATTGATTTGACTTATATAATAATAACATATCAAATAAATTTGATATGAGGTGATGATTTGAAATCTTATTATGAAGAACACGCAAAAGTTTTTAAAGCTTTTTGTGATGAAAAGCGCCTACAAATACTAGATCTATTGTGCAACGGTGAACAATGCGCATGTGTCTTATTGAATCAACTGGATCTAGGACAATCAGGACTATCCTATCATATGAAAATTTTAGTTGAGTCAGGTATCGTGGAAAGCCGGCAGGAAGGTAAATGGACACATTACAAAATCAGCGAAAAAGGCTGTAATTTTGCTATAGACCTTCTTAAGGATATAACAACACCGAATATAACTATGGTAAAAAAAATTAGTTGCAAATGCTGAGGGCCATCTGTTCGATGGCCTTTGCCAAGAATAATACATCAAAATTTATTGATATAATATTTCGATTTCAGAAAGAAGGTTGACTTATGCAAGTATTAAAGGCAATGTGGAATTTTTTACAGATGCAAGTTCTAGGTATGAAATGGCTCAATAACCTTATTGGAAAGGCACTGGCATCTTTTGGACTTAACACTTCCAGTCGCTGGACCGGTAGCATTCAATTTTTTCTTTATGATGTTATAAAAATTGTCGTACTTTTATGTGTTTTAATCTTCATGATAAGTTATATTCAAAGCTATTTCCCTCCGGAACGCAGCAAAAAAATATTAAAACGTTTTCGCGGAATTGGTGCGAATATAATCGCCGCCTTGCTCGGTACGGTTACACCCTTTTGTTCCTGCTCTTCCATACCGCTTTTTATTGGTTTTACTTCGGCAGGTTTACCACTTGGAGTCACTTTCTCTTTCTTAATTTCTTCACCAATGGTAGATCTGGGTTCCCTTATTTTGCTAATGAGCATTTTTGGGACGAAAGTCGCCCTGCTATATGTGGTTTTTGGATTATTAATTGCGGTATTCGGGGGCACTCTAATAGAGAAAAACCATATGGAAAAGTATGTTGAAAGTTTTATCTTAACAGCGGGCAAAGTAGATATTGAATCTCCGGATTTAGTAAATAGAGATAGATTGATATATGCAAAGGAGCAAATGCTGTCAACATTTAGAAAGGTCTTTCCCTATATTTTGATTGGTGTCGGAATAGGTGCTGCTATTCATAATTGGATACCTGAAGAATGGGTAGTATTACTCCTTGGAAGCAACAACCCCTTCGGAGTAGTAATAGCCACAGTAATCGGTGTCCCTATGTATGCCGATATCTTTGGAACGATTCCAATAGCCGAAGCATTGTTATTTAAAGGTGCTCAACTGGGTACGGTGCTATCATTTATGATGGGTGTTACTACTTTATCTTTGCCATCTATCATAATGCTGCGCAAAGCGGTTAAGCCAAAGTTACTGACGCTATTTATTGCCATATGTACCATAGGGATTATAATTGCAGGCTATTTATTTAATGCTTTGCAGACTTTAATAATTTAGAAATAATAACATCGTCTATTAAGGAGGTAATATTTATGACAATATTTGGGAAAAAGAAAAATAGTGAAAAGGTAACATCTAACTGTTGTGAGAAAAGTATCGATGCTGAAGGTATCAGTATCAAAATTCTTGGTAGCGGCTGTGCAAAATGCAATCAACTGGAAGCTGCAACAAAGGCTGCCCTTGAACAAATGAACATTGATGTATTAATAGAACATGTAACTGATTTCGCCCGCATTGCTGCTTACGGCATCATGACCACTCCCGCCCTTGTTGTAAACGAGAAAGTAGTTTCTTATGGCAAGGTTCTTAGAACGGACGAGATTGTCAAAATTTTGCAAGGATCATAGGTATAGATATATGGATAAAAATAAGAACGTAGGAATTGGTTTTTTTGAAAAATATCTGACGGTATGGGTCATTTTATGTATGGCTGCCGGAGTATTAGTTGGTAGATTCCTCCCTAGCATTCCTGATTTTCTTGGGCGTTTTGAATATTCCAATGTTTCCATTCCCTTAGCCATATTGATTTGGTTTATGATTTATCCGATGATGCTAAAGGTTGATTTTCAGAGCATAAAAAATGTAGGTAAAAATCCTAAGGGACTATTTGTAACTTGGATAACTAACTGGCTTATAAAGCCTTTTACCATGTTCGGTATTTCGTGGTTATTTTTCTTTGTAATCTTTAAAACCCTTATACCGCCAGAACTTGCCAAAGATTACCTTTCAGGGGCAATCTTACTTGGTGCTGCACCGTGTACGGCAATGGTATTTGTGTGGAGCCATTTGACTAAGGGAAATGCGGCTTATACAGTAGTGCAGGTGGCAACAAATGACTTAATTATACTTATAGCATTTACTCCTATAGTAGCATTTCTTTTAGGTGTCGGAGGAGTAAGTATCCCTTGGGATACATTAATTTTATCTGTGGTTCTATTTGTTGTCATACCTTTGGCCGGAGGTATTCTTACAAGAAACACAATCATAAAAAAACGTGGA
>CAYXUX010000157.1:0-4116 GCA_964468275.1 uncultured Clostridiaceae bacterium | reverse complement strand
AGAGGAAAAAGAGGCGGAGGAGATATCCAATAAAAAGATATATGCTCGTTTGGTAAAAAATAAAGAGTTACAAGGTAAATTGATTGATATTGAGAAGCTGATAAAAAAACAAGAAGAAGAATACGGTAAAGTAGGATATCTGGCAGAGATGGCAAAAGGGAACAACAGTGAGAAGCTTAGTTTTGAAAGATACGTCCTAGCAGCATACTTTGACGATATTATTCAAGCAGCCAACATGAGGCTGGGAAAAATGACTGACGGAAGATTTGAATTATCCAGGATAAAAGAAAAACAAAAAGGCGGGGCACAGCAGGGCTTGGATTTAGAGGTTTATGACTATTATACCGGCAGACATAGGCATGTAAGGTTAATTTCCGGCGGAGAAAGCTTCAAAGCCTCATTGTCTTTAGCCCTTGGTCTGTCCGATGTAGTCCAATCATCATCCGGTGGAGTAAGCATTGATACCATGCTAATTGACGAGGGCTTTGGAACTCTGGATTCCGAGTCTTTGGAAAAATCAATAGAATGTCTGTTGGAACTTCAAGAATCCGGCAAGTTTGTGGGGGTAATATCCCATGTGCCTGAATTAAGAGAAAGAATAAGAACGAGAATTGAAATATTTTCGGATATAACGGGGAGCACTGCAGAAATTGTAGTTGGATAGGAAGTTAAAAAATTTGAAAAGTAAGGAGAATAAGATGGATTATATTCTTATTTTTAGCATAGGGACATTTACAGTGGGTTTAGTTGTTTTAGCCGTTGTTATGTTTTTAAGACAAAACATGACAAAAAGATACCGAGATTTGAACCAAAAAGTCGGGAGACTTGAAAACAAAGTGGATTACTTAGAAAAATCTACGAATAAAAATGAGCAGACTTTAAGAGATGAAATGGCAAAGAGCAGGATAGAGACAGCAAATTCATTACGAAACTTAACTGAATCTTTGACCTCAAATATTAACGAAATGTCCAGATCACAGCAACTCCAGTCCGATTCCATAGATAAAAGAATGATAATGCTTACAGATAGCAATGAAAAGAGATTGGAAGCTATAAGAAGCTCCGTCGAGGACAAGCTAAAAGGAATCAGAGAAGATAACAATCAAAAGCTTGAGGCTATAAGGGCAACTGTGGAAGAAAAACTCCATAATACCCTTGAAAAAAGGCTGGGCGAATCCTTTAAACTAGTAAGTGATAGACTAGAACAAGTACATAAAGGGTTAGGAGAAATGCAAAGTTTAGCTTCCGGAGTTGGAGATTTAAAGAAAGTATTATCCAATGTAAAAACCCGAGGTATATGGGGAGAAATCCAATTGGGAAATATTTTGGAACAAATTTTAGCACCGGAACAATATGGGACAAATATTGCAACTAAAGAAAACACTCGGGAAAGTGTTGAATTTGCAATACGCCTCCCGGGGAGAGGAGGAAACGGAGAAGAAGTGCTTTTACCAATTGATGCGAAGTTTCCTTTAAGGAGCTTTCAAAGGCTTACGGAGGCATCGGAGCAAGGAGACCCAGCATTAGTAGAAGCAGCTACAAAAGAACTGGAAACCAGTATAAAAAATGAAGCAAAAAAAATTAGCGATAAATATATAAATCCACCATGTACCACTGACTTTGCAATAATGTTCCTGCCGGTGGAAAGCCTCTATGCGGAAGTAGTTAAAAGACCGGGACTTTTGGAAGATTTACAAGAAAAACATAGGATTATCATTACCGGACCCTCTACCATCGTTGCTTTTCTAAACAGTCTGTCAATGGGATTTAGGACAATGGCAATAGAAAAAAGGTCCGGGGAGATATGGAATCTGCTGGGAGTCATTAAAAAGGAATTTACTAAATTTGGAGATTTATTGGATAATACTCAGAAAAAACTACGGGCAGCCAGTGAAGAAATCGACAATGCAAGCAAGAAAACAAGGCTCATTGAACGAAAGCTGAAAGATGTAGAGGAACTGCCGACGGTAGTTGAACAATAGTGAAACGATTGCTGAACGTGAAAATAGCATGTGTAGGGGCGGTCTGTGACCGCCCGTGATAACCAAGTAGTAACGATACTGTTATTTTGAACTAACCAAACAGTCATTCTGAAGAGCTTGCAACGAAGAATCTTCGGGCGCTAAAACATGAGACGACAAATGTAGGGGCGGTCTGCGACCGCCTTGGTAGCCAAGAGATAACGATATTTTCATTCAGAACGTTAATGAAGAAACTTTGAAAGCATGGCGATAAATTATAAAATATGGAGGTGATATTTTGTTAAAAGAAATGATAGATAACTCTAATTATACCGTGGTTTTTACCGGTGCAGGAATGTCAACAGAAAGTGGTTTGCCTGATTTTCGTTCTGCTGCAAAAGGTCTTTGGAAAATGAAAGACCCGTCGAGATATGCCAGTGTAAATGCATTGTATAATAACAAAAATGAATTTGCAGAATTTTATCGCATGAGGATTGAAAATTTGTTAAAATATAAACCCCACAAAGGTCATTATGTGTTAGCTGATTTGGAGAAGGAAGGAAAAATAAAAAGCATTATAACACAAAATGTTGACGGTTATCACAAGGACGCAGGGTCTGAAAATATAATAGAGCTCCATGGAAATATTTATGAACTGTACTGTTTAAGTTGCGGGAAAGTCTATCCATGTGAAAAGTATATGGAAGAAGAAGGTACTAAGTGCAGCTGCGGCGGTTTTATCCGACCGGCAGTGGTACTTTTTGGTGAGAGCCTGCCTCAAGACGCTATGGACAATGCTTATCAAGAGACGATAAAAGCAGATTTATTTATAGTATTAGGCTCCTCACTGTCCGTATCTCCCGCTAATCAATACCCCCTGATTGCAAAAGAAAACGGAGCAAAGCTGGCCATAATAAATATGGAACCTACTATGATGGATAGCTATTTTGATTTAGTTATCAATAATCAAAGCATTGGAGAATATTTAGAAAAGTCTTTTTTACTATTATAAACAAATATACTTGGTGACAGTATCTATATAAAAGTTTAGTATCTGTGTTTTCCGGATTAGAGCTGCTGTGGATTAAGAAAAATAGAAGAAAGTGAGAGAAATAAATGCAAAAGCAACAAATAGAAGGTATTTTACCTCCAATGATAACACCTTTTAAAGCAAATGGAGATGTTGATTACAAGGCTTTTGAAACTAATATTCGAAAATGGAATCAAGATAAGCTTGGGGGATATCTGGTATTAGGCTCAAACAGCGAAACAGTTTATTTATCTGAAGAAGAAAAAGTCGAGTTAATTAAAATTACTGTTTCCAGTGCAAAAAAAGGCAGACACATACTGGTAGGCAGTGGAATGGAATCCTTAAGAGAGACAGTAAGATTTACAAATCTGGCAGCAAAACTAGGAGTGCACGCCGCACTGGTACTTACTCCGTTTTATTACGGCGGTAAAATGACAAGCGAGGCTTTAATCAACTACTTTAGCAAGCTTGCAGATAACAGTGATATACCAATATTAATTTATAATGTACCTAAATTTACTCATATTAACATAAAATCTGATGCTGTAGAGGTTTTATCACGGCATCCGAATATAATCGGGATGAAGGACAGTCTTGGCGATGTACCTCAACTTGCAACTTTTAAAAGGATTATACCTGACGATTTCAATCTACTGGTCGGAACAGCGTCAGCATGGTATCCGGCCCTTACCTTGGATATAAAGGCCGGCATTTTAGCTTTAGCAAATTGCAATCCTAATGAATGCGCAAAGGTTAAAGAAGAATTCGATAAAGGCAATTGGGAAAATGCTAGGGAAGTATATCAAAGGATTTTCCCGATTAATACCGCCGTAACCGGTACATATGGTATTGCAGGTCTTAAATATGCTTGTGATTTACTAGGTTATAAGGGGGGCAGTGTGCGAAGCCCACTTTTACCGCTTAAAGAAGAAGAAAAGAAGGGCATAGAAGAGGTATTAAAAAATGCCTTGGTTTTGTAAGATAGATAAACAGATAAAAAGTTGAGGGAGGTTAGATAACGATAAAAACAATTTACTTATATGCCGTGCCAATATTTCCTCATTTTATTCGGAAATGGCACATGGCTATAAAAGCGGCCTTTTCTCCATATATCATACTAAAAAT
>CAYXUX010000156.1:0-4132 GCA_964468275.1 uncultured Clostridiaceae bacterium | reverse complement strand
ATGTTTTCCCAAAGAATTTGCTTAACCAATATTTAAAGCAAGGAATGTTTTGGAACAACACAAATAAAAACGGTACAGCTGGAAGACCTGTAAGATGGGTTGAGGGCGAATATCGATGGGTTAAATTCAGAGCACCTAATAATATTTATAAAAAATTTTGCTTTATGATAGAAAAGGCTAACGAAATGTCGCCCGGTAATTATATGTCAAAAGGCGATACTTACTTACTTGCCATGGAAGAATTTATTGAAAGACGCCCGGAATTATTGGAGGGATATAATGAAGAATGAAGTTTTTAGAAAAGAGAGGTTTGTAGAAATACTGGCAGAGTACGAAAGACTGGACGGTATTTACGACAGAATAAATGAAGCTGCAAGTGGTTTGGAGTTTTTCGAGTTTTTCGATTCAGAGTTTGCTGAAATGGTATTAGAAATATTGGAGGAAGTGTTTGGCGATACGAATTTCTGGATTGGTTACTTTATATTTGAATTAGACTTTGGTAAAAGGTGGACAGAGGACAGTATTGAGGATGACGGAAAAGTTGTCATATTGCAAACGGCAGAGGATTTATACGATTTATTGGTTGGTAATCCGAAGTATTTGGAGTGATTAGATGGATATAAAAGAAAAGCCCCCATTGTTTGACCATAAAAAACAAATTAATAAATCAAGGTATACGGTAAAAAGTACCTTGTCCCGCAAACAACTTGCTGACTCTAAGTTTGGAATAAAATACAAAGATAGACTAGGACAATCTAGAATAGAGCCCAAATGCGGGAAAATGGCAATCAAAGAGCATGGTAATGGCTATGCTACATTGATAAAAACAGTACGAGATGGTGATTAAATGGCAGAGAGAATAAAGCAAAGGCTGATTGATTGGATGAAGTGGCAACGAAGCAGATTAAGATTTAATTTTGTTAAAGCTTATTAATAGATAATATGGGGAATGGCCGGGTTTTTGGGCGACCCCCTCCCTTTTTATCGGCTATTCTTAATAATATGCGGTGGCGGAATAGGTAGACGCTTAGCAAGGCGGGATAAGGAAACAACCTTCTATGATAAAGATAGTAGGGTTCTCCTATAAACTTGTTTCTATGCAGGGTGCAAATCCCTGCTCGCATATTCAATATGATTCACTATGGAATGAATTATTTGCATTGATTCATTGTGTAGTGATTTTTTATATGCCGGCGTATTTCAATTGGTAGAAAAACTGACCTGTAATCAGTAGGTTAGGGGTTCAAATCCTCTCGTCGGCTCCAAAGGAAAATATATGCGGTGGCGGAATAAGACGCTGGCAAGGGGCAGATGAGCAAGTACCGAAAGGGAAAGGGATTCCGAAGTCTAAAAAGTTGGGGCTTATCGTGTATGGTGAAATTCCATACCCGCATATTTAATTTTAGGTTGCTGTGTTTATATTTAAGATGGTTATACCGTCAGCACAGAGGGTAATACCCTATATATTGCGAGGGTGGGGCAGGGGTAAATAAATTTTGAATAAAAGGCGGGTGATTAGATGAAAAAAAGAGTATTTGTATCACATCCTTTTGTAGATAACCCAAGTGTAAATAGGATTAAAGTTGATATGATATGTAGAAGCTTACTGGAAGAAGGTTATTTACCGATTTCGCCCCTGCATTTATTCGGTTTTTATGATGGCGATGAGGATAGAAAAGATATATTAAAATTTTGCCTTAAAATGATTGATAATTGTGATATTGTTCATGTTTACGGTGAAAGTGAAGGCTGCTTGGCAGAATTAGAATATGCTATAAAAATTGGCAAGCCATGGAGAGTAATTGTATGAGTTGCCGATATTTATATAAATTTACATCCCTCCTTCAAGTCACAACAGGCACGGGTTACCTCCTACCGTGCCTTAGTTGTGTTTTTTATTTAAGCAGGTGATTTTATGACGGACAAAGAATTGAAGTTTATTTTAAACAATATTGAAATTATAGTGGACAGTAGAGAAAATGAAAATTTTTTAATAATGGATTTTTTCAATAAACAAAGAATCCCATACACAATAGAAAAATTAGATACAGGTGATTATAGTTGCATTGTTAATCCGGTAATGGAAATTGGTTTTGAAGGTGCTGACTTTACGGATTTAGTTGCAATAGAAAGAAAGGCATCAATAACTGAACTTTCTGGAAACATAGCACAGGAAAGGGAGCGATTCTGCCGGGAATTGCAAAGGGCGAAGGATAGCAATATGGATTTTACTATTTTAGTTGAGGATGGAAGCTTTAAAGATATTATAGAACATAAATATAGAACGAATTTAAACGAGAAGTCTTTTATTGCAAGCCTTTTGACCTTTAAATATCGGTACGGAATTTCAATAGAGTTTATACCTAAAAAGTATGCGGGTGCTTGGATATACAGGCACTTGTATTATTATGCAAGGAATTATTTTAAGGAAAGGGCGGGTTAAGAATGATTGAAGTTGCTGAAAGGGTATTTGTGGGTTCTCTTGATGATTTAGAGAACTTCTTATTTTTAGAGGACAAAGAGGACTTTTATATTTTGTATTGCATGAAAAACCCTTCTCATAAGGAAATGGTTGGCTATGAAGGAAAATCCTGCGATAAAGACCATCCTGAATATTTAGTAGCAAGACGAGGGCGGGAAATGACTTTAAATATGGTAGATGCACCAAGACCGGAGTTTTTCTCCCAAGAAATGATAACGGCAGGACTTGACTTCTTAGAAGAAGGTTATTTGAGTGATAAGAAGGTTGTTATTCTTTGCAATAAAGGGCAGTCAAGAAGTTGTGGAATGGCATTGTTATTTCTGGCAACACGGTTAAAGATGTTACCAAAGGAATTTATTTATGCAGAACAGGAATTTAAGAAGCTATATCCTGATTGTGAATTTGGCAAGGGAATTTATCAATATATGGTGCAAAACTGGGAATGGCATAGGGATAATAAATAGTGTACTGATACGCATTGGTGGTGATTAGTTATGGCAGAAAAGAAAACGACAGCTAAAAAGAAAACAGTTAAAAAGAAAACTGAAAATGTTTTAAAGCCGGAAGTGGTTGAAATGCCTAAAAGAAGTCTTGATAATCCATTATTAAAGTCAACTACAATGATAACTCCCGACGTGGAGATTGACAACAAAGTGGCTTTAATGGAGGATATAGACTCTATCGCAAGTCTCAACAAGCAATTACTGGCGGTTAAAAGAGAAAATACACAACTTGAAATACAGAACAAGTCTTTAGACGAAGCTAAAAGGGCACTGGATGCAACTATTCATATTATGGATATATTCCTTGATGAAAGCGTTATGAATAAGGTTAAAAAAAGCATTAAAAGTGCAAGGGATATTAAAGAATTGGCGACTGCTTACGGGATATTAACTGACAAAGTGGCTATTTTAGCGGGCGATAATGTGCTTGAAAGTTTGGGCGTTAAGAAGAGGATGAAAATATCCGTGGCCTTTCAAAATGATAGCGGAGATAGGACAGGCGTTCAAGTTGAAGTTTAGAGGGTGATAGTATGGCTGACGGTCAAATATCGAAATCAAGGGTTGAAAGATTAAATGAAAAATATATAGAAACCATAAAACATAGTTCATCTGAAAAGGTTGGTATATGCGAAACTTGCGGACAGCCTTTTGAACAAGTTTGGCGACCCAACCAGAAGCAATATACCACTTTTAAGACTTGTGGATTATGTAGGGCTTTAAATGCCCGTGGCGAGATGAGAACTGTATTAACTTATACACCCCATCCAAAACAACAGATAATGCACGATAGCCCTGCAAGATTTAAGGTACTCTCATGTGGTATTCGTTTTGGAAAAGATAGATTTTCCATAATGGAAAGTATCAGACAATATGGTGCAATGTTAAATGAGGAACGTGGCGATGATATGGTGCCTGGGGTTTTATGGTGGATTATTGCACCTACTATGAGGATTGCCCGGCAGAATTGGCGTGAATTAAGGGCTTTTCTCCCAAGGGAATGGGTTATAAATGTATCGTTTTCTAATCTAACTGTTGAAACAATAAACGGTGGTATTATTGAAGTTCATTCTGCGGATGACCCCGAAAGCCTGGTAGCTGTTCCTTTGGATATTGTAACAATTACAGAGGCAGCAAGGATTAAAGATTT
>CAYXUX010000155.1:0-4150 GCA_964468275.1 uncultured Clostridiaceae bacterium | reverse complement strand
TTATATTTTCTATTCGCTTTTTTTAATTATAAATGAGGATTGAATATAAGTCAATGAAAATTACGAGGTTTAAATGATATCTTTTCTTTTAACGTTACTATTCACACCTTACTGTTTTTGATAATCAGCTTATTATATTTGATTCGATTGCTGGGTTCCAAGACTAACAATCTGTAAGCTTGTTACGGGTTGCGCCAAAACTCGCTTCGCTCAAACAGTTGACGCAACTAATCCTCCACCGTGCTAACAGATTCTAAGCCTTTCCACAACGCAATCTTAATCAAATATTAATAATCTCCGATAAAAGTATATATATTTACGATGTCTGAACTGTAACCCTTTAACAGTTTAAGAAATATTTAAAATCAAAACCTTATAATCTAGAAAATATCTATATCCTCAGGATTAATAAATTCTTGTATTTCAAATTCATATCCGGATGGTCCTTTAAAGAATATTGATTTTAAAGGTACCTTCTCAACAATTGAAAGTTCCGTCATACCCTCCAAATCGTATTTTTTCAAATGCTCATACACTTCTTCTATATTTTTTACAGTAATACTTGTCATAAATCCTCCCCTGCATTTTACAGGTATAGAACCTTGTTTCTCATCTACTGCACCGATAAAACTTTTCTCTGCAACTTTCCATACATATACCCACCCTTTATCCATAACTCTTTCAAGACCTAGTATCTCTTCAAAAAACTCAATTGTCTCTTCGATATTTTCAAAGTACAAAAAAGTCACTTGTGATGATATATCCAAAACACTCATTTTACTACCCCCCTTCATTTTTGAGTTTTGCCAAGTATAAAACATTATTATATTAAATAAATTATCTGTATTTTTATTTGTTAAAGCTATTCAATTTTTCACCAAAATAATTAGCACCCAGCGTCCCACTTATGATTGCCATTGCACCCACATAATGGTACCAATATATTATTTCCTTTAAAATAATTACTCCTGCAAAAATGGAAATAACAGTTGCAATATTTGTAAGTACTGATATTCTTGACGCTTCTAATTTTGAATACAAGTAATTGAGTAAGAAAAAGCTTATTACCGAACATCCAACAGCCAGATATAACACTGATATCATGAATTTAATGTTCAAAAGCGGAGTAAACAGTTCCATTATATTTCCCTCAATAAGATGTATTAGAATTAAGATTACGCTAAAAACTACAGCCCCGGAAATAATCATCATATATGTTATTTCTTCCGGTTTAAAATCCAATGATGCTTTTCTGGATAAAGCGCCATGGGAAGAACTTAAAACTACTGCTAAAAGAAGTATAAGATACCCTATAATATCATAACCGGCTTCCTTTTGCATATAGTTGATAAAGAAAACACCGGCGGTAGATAATAGGATAAAGCCAATCTGTGGTTTGCTTGGATATTCTTTTAGGATAAAAGTTGCCATAATAGTTGTGAAAATTGGGTGCAAGGATATAATTATACCTGACTCACTAGACGTAATCATATTTATTCCAATAGTCTCAAAAATAAATGATGATACGGGATAAAAAATAGATAACAACAGTATTAATCTAATATCTTTACCTTTTAATTCCACATTGATTAATTTCGTTTTCCTTAATATGTACATAATAATAGCAGCAAAGAAAAATCTATAAGCTATTAATGCTATGGGTGTACTGTCTATTGCATTTAGTGCAACTTTTGAAGCAAGAAAAGAAAATCCAAAAAAAGTAGGCATCAGTATTGCTGCAATTATTATTTTACTTCTTTCACTAATATCCATATTAACAACCTTTTACCGGATACCCCAGCAGCTTTCTAAATCTAATTGATGTCTTTTTTTGTGCTTCTAAATTATAGAGTCCTTCTTCTTTCAATCCTTCTATCTTATTTTTTAATTCAAAATATTTGTTTATTATCTTGTCATCTTTATAGTAGAATATTACGTATTTATCCTTAATGTATTCATCAGGAACAATATCCGTTGATATCATTTCCTTTTCTAAGTAGCTTTTTATGTTGTATTTATTGATCATATGCTCAGAAATTTTTTCTAAAACGCTATAATTTTCTTTTGAAAAAGCAGGACTTAAAGCCAGAGGTTTAACATCTCTTTCCACCATTTCACAAAAGCTTTCAATCATGCCTATTTCATAAGATATCTGATCAAAATTATTGTAGTATTCTTTCAATACCTTACCCCCCTAAAGTTACACATAGTGATAAAAACGCAAAGAAATTTAAAATCATTCAAGTGCCCCTCTTAATTTAAGAAGGGCACTATTTTTTATGCAGATTTACTTATACTGGCTTTGTATTCTTTTGCCGGTACTCTTTCACCATTAGGTCCTTCATAATCTCTGCCCCATCCGCTATATATAGAATACATGAATACGATAAATAAACCTATAGAATGGAAAGTAGCATAAGCTATATGAAGAGGATTAATTGGTTGAATAAAGGGATAATCCCCCATTAAACCCCCAATACAAGCTACAACAATAAATATGAACGCGCTTGTAAAAGGTATTAATACCGGTAGTGAAGCAGTTGTACCGTCCATTAAGTTTGCTCTTCTATACGGATGTAAATTCTTTGCCTGGCCAATCTTGTCCGCAATGGGTCCAAACACGATAATTGCCGGACCGTTAGCAGCACCAAGACAAATGGAAGTGAACATTACACCAAATGAAATAATCAATTCTGCACCTGCATCTGTTGCTGCAAGCTTACTATTAAGGAGTGTTTCAATAGTCTTATCCATCATGCCGCTTTTCGTCAGCACGCCCATGATACCGGCAACACCGTATAGATAAATTACCGTACCTAACATGTTATTTACACCGTCGATTAAAAATCCGGTCAATGAACCGTCCTGTACTGAAATAATATCGCTTGTACCGATAATCCCCGTTACCAATCCTATAACCGTTCCCGAAAGAATTCCCCATGTAATAGCCACAAAAATATCTCTTTTTATTACGGCAACTACCAATAAAACCGCAACAGGTAAAAGCATGATGAGTCCCTTGGGATTAATATACTGTTCAAGGATTTCTCTTCCCGCTACATCAGCTGCGCCGGCACTGCCCAGCACGAAGAATAAAATGCAGGCGAATAAACCCGCAACCAGCGCATATTTCATCCTAGTCGTTACAACTCCGCCGATATCCGCCACTCCATCCTTATTCTTATATGACTGTGTTACAGCAGAAGCTATTGTGGTGTCGGAAATAGGAGCTATATTATCACCAAAGATGGCGCCGGACAGAATTGCTCCGGCCAGATATAGGGGATGTGCCCCCAGAAGGATTCCTGAAGGATATAAAATCGGAAAACCGGAAAACAGTGTTCCGATTGACGTACCTGTGGCTGTGGAGATTAAAGCAGTCGCAATAAATGTAAATACAACAAAAGCCCCACCTTTTAAGCCCATAGTATCACCTAGCCATACGAACCCTTCAGCGACACCGCCTCTTGACATCAATTTTGCGAATATGCCTACAACCAGAAGGATTAATGCCAATGTATTCATAACTTCCGATGACATTCCCCAAATAACAGATTTCCAATACTTTACCCAGTCTTTAGATAATAAGCTACCAATTATAAGTGCTACAACACCGCCCATTGCAAGTGCTTCCATTTCAAATACTTTAAACACTACGAAGAATGCCACACAAAAAACTACAAATACTAACAAAGGAATTAACGACATACCCATACCACCGTGAAATTCCAGCCTCTTTTCTTTATTTTCGCCCAATTTGCACCCTCCTTAAAATATTTATATTTTGGTCTAGCCTTGTGATGTCTGTTTTATAGAATCAACTGTTTTTTTTAAATAATCACCTCCCGATTTATCAAAGCATCCACGCCTTTTCCGCCTTTTCCTTCTTCATATAGAAAAAAGGGATTGATATCTACTTCTTGGATTTCACCATGCTCTTCCACCATTTCAGAGAGCTTCAATATTACATTTACTAAGCATTCCATATCATATTTAATGCCCCTTGCACCTTGAATGATTTTATACATTTTTGTCTCTTTAATCATTTCTTCCGCATCGTATTTTTTAATTGGTATCAATCTCAACGATATATCCTTAAAAACTTCTACATATATACCTCCCATACCCACCATAGCTACCGGCCCGAATT
>CAYXUX010000154.1:0-4160 GCA_964468275.1 uncultured Clostridiaceae bacterium | reverse complement strand
TTAAAAACAAAATCATTTTTAGGTGACATCAAAAATGTGCCATCTTTTGTTTTTAGTTGTCTAATTTTTATTCTCTTTTCCAATGTCCTACCCCCTCTATTATTATTTTATCACAAAATATATATTGTGGCTTGATTTTGTCTATCTTTTCGTATAAAAAAAGAGAGCCCCTAGGCTCTATTGACTTAACTTATACATAGCATATTGATTTAAAGAAATTCCTTTTAATTTCAATACTTCATCTATAGTTTCTATATCAAATACACCTTTTTACATTTCCTTAGCGCTTTAAACGCTTTTCATATGAAAACATGGAACACCCTCCTATAAGCCAAAATAGTTTTCCCAACCATTTCTTTCAAATCTTGCAAAGGCTTTAACATACTGGTTTTCAAAGGTATCCCCAGTCGGACGAGTTAAGGTATCATTAATTTGTTTAAAAATATCTCCTGCCTCTTTTTTTGCTACCTTGCCAAAATACACACATAAGGCCAAAATGTTATTATGTGTCAAGGTAATGAATTCATCTAACCACTTAAATTCAGTGTAATTATCTGATATTATTATAGGAATCCTCAGTGCCTGAGCATATCCTGCACATTCACTCTCTCCCGGACCGATTACCTTTCTCTTATCTTTGATAATACCTTTTGCGAGTACATTTACAGATATATCTTTTTTCCTGTCTACTATTTCAAATAAGCCCCCATCTTTGTAAATAGCTCGACTAATCACATTATAATATTTTCCTGCATTTTTCTTTATTTCAATATCATACACAAATCTTGGAATAACGATCTTCTTAAATAAAAGTCCTAAAACATCCAATCTGTTAACTTTTGCTAGGTTAATCAAAATATCTGCATCAGAAATAGCTCCTTCGTACCTCATTCTAATGATCCTCGTCCAAGGGATACTCATAGCCGAATCGCTCTGGACTCAATTCTACAAATTCAAGGCTATTTTTCATATTTTTATATGAAATGTTCCCTCTTTCGTAATTGCTTTTTATAAACTCTATATATTCTGCAGGTACATACGTAACCTTAGATGGTATTATTAAATCAATGCTATAACCTTCCCGCTTGGTTAAAGATTGGAGTTGTTCCACGTTTTCAAGTGAAGAAATATCTAAAAGTTCCCCATATTTGTCCTCAAGGCATAAATTAAGTTGAATAAGCTTTTTTAACATCGCCTTATAACTCACATTAAAATGATTGTGCATTCTAACGATATGTCTTGTTAAAACACTGTCTTTATCAACATTAACTATTTTGCAAAATACTTCTTTTACATAGTCTTCAGGCATTAAAAATTCAGAAGCAAACACATCTGCTTTCATATCTTCTACTTTATACTTTTCGTTACCTAAAATAATCTTTTCTTTTTTTAGGATGTCAGCATTGTAAATTAGATGATATAATTCATGTGCACCTGTATAACGCTCATGTCCCAAAGTAAAATTACTATTTAAATAGACAATAAATTGTTCCCCAAAATAAGTGCTAAACCCTGATAATTCAACTGTATCTAATGGTTTTCTTACCAAAAATGCGGTTTCCGATAGAATATCAAATATATCAGAAAGCCCTTTTTTAGCAAACTTCATTCTCGTTTCTTCCGTTAAATCTTTAATTTGGAGCCTTAAGGATTCTTCAGGAAAATTCAAATTATTATATGCCAATCTTAACATTCCTCCCATAGAGGCTTTCTTTTTTCCGGTTTGAACTCACCAGTGTATATTTTCTTCTGGTAAATAAACACTTTTACCATATCTTGAAATTTTTCTACCTCATCGATCGTTTTCTCCGAAAAGTTTCTCCTCCTAAAAAGTGTAACTAAATCATCGTCTTCAAATTCTTCGAAAAAAATGTTCATATCTATACTTAAGACCTTGCATAAAGCATTTAACTCTATAGCTGATACAGTTCTATTGCCATTTTCTATTTTGCTTAACGTTTCCCTGCTCATATTAACATCCCGCTTAGCAAGTCTCCCAACTACTTCTACTTGGCTTAATCCCCTTGCTTCCCTAATCGCCTTTATTTTTGAACCTATAGGAATATAATCTGCCATTTTTAAACCCTCCCCTTGTAATATTATATTACATTATTGTTTGTAATGTGTCAATATTTTATTCATTTACGTAACGTTTAATTACCACGAGTCATGTATATTTGTACCATCTAATAATATAATACCTTTTGGAAGATTATTTTTAAGGGAAACATAAAGCGATAAAGTTGAAGCAAAAAGTAGAGGTATTAATGAAGTATTTTAGATTACTCTAATAGGCTTGATAGCTGGCACATTCTTATGTCTCCATTAATATGATTAAATTTGATTACAACCTTTCTTTGCAACTCTAAAATAATTAATTCTTCTTTAGTTAATGCCAACAGCTTAAATTCCAATGTTTTTTTCATACTGTTATTGTCTAAAGGGAGCATCTGTTTTTTAAGATTTAAATATTTTTCTTTTAAAAACAGCTCTATTTTTTTCATGTAATTATGCCAATAATCTGCAGTTCTCACCGTTTCAATAGGGCTTCCATCGGAAGCATATCCCTCACCGATTAGACCATAAATTTGTTTTTCTCCTATTTTTCCAAGCCTCTTTCTTCTGCTTCTTCCAGATAGGTTGCCATATCGTGTAGGTATGCTTCTCTTGCTTCATATACCATCCTTTGTTTTTCACTTTTGCTCATAACTTCCAATATGTCTGTAGCTTTTTCTATTTCAGGTACATCCTTTGATAGCATTTCAAGCACCTCCTTGCTTTCGGCATTTATAAACATCATCCATTGAACTATAGGATCCTTTTTATTTATGTATTGTTTGTACTTGTCATCTCTTAGTTTTTCTAATTCTAAATAGTAAATTTCCATTACATCGGTTAGTTTATATCCCGTCTTTTCTTCCGTTATGTGAAATTTCGAGTATATTTGGTCTAAGGATATTGCTATAAAGTCTACTATAAATAAAAATACCTTTGGAAAGTTTCCAAAATGTACAATCTTTAGTTATTAAACCATTATATAAGTTATTTGACTAATAATCTGACAATATGTTTTATCTAATTGCATAAACTAATGAAGATATTTCAGTAACTGCACTAAGTATTCTCCTTCCATCAACCCTAATTCATCCTTATCTAATCTTCTTTTTCCAAAGCAAACAAAACCATTACTTTCATAAAATTGTATTAAATTTTGCTTGTCTTCACATTCAAGATATACAACTTTTCCACCTATTTCCCCTTGAATCGCTTTTACTTTGTCGCAAGCAAATTTTAAAAGCTCGTCACCAGTAATCAAGTTTTCACATTTATATTTATAATTCTTTGCTAACTGCCCTATTAAAGGTGCTGATAAAATATAACGTTTCATATTATTATCATACTGTGAAAATTTACTTATTTTTTTAATCAAATTTTTACTAAGGCTTGTTCTACAAATAGTTATAACTTTTGCAGCTAAAGTAAAGTAACCTACTAAAACTTGCTTCTTTTTAAAAGAAGCAAAAATTAGAAATGTCATTGCAATCCCTTGTTTCGAAAATTCTATAGATTTGCTTTTAAAAAAGTTTTCAACATCTTTATTTTGTGGACATATAAAATCGAAGAGAATAACCTTTGTCCTATCCTCTCCGATTTGTTCTAGCAATTCTTTTAAATTAATTAGTGTATATCCTGCCATTAATCTTCCTCAAAAAAATCCTTTACCTTTTCCCCTTTAATCTCTTCATAAGTCCTACTAATTGTAATATTTTTGTTTTTTTTTCTTTTAGAACCTTCTAATGCATAAACAATCGCGCTGCCCATTTTTTTATCCTTAATATCAATGTTTTTTAATATACTTTTAGTAGCCATTAATTCATCATCCTCTTAAATCGGAATAAATTCCTACTTCGTATTATTATTATATGTTTTCATCTTTAAAAAATCAACAGTTTTTTCGTTAACATTATTATTATATGATAAAATTAATTGTTCTAAATGTTAAGAAATCTACTTTTCCCTCAGGAAGAGATAACAGTTTTGATAAGATAATTCCTAAAAGTGAACAAGCACTTTCCCCCTACACCCCTTCTTCCTTCTCAGTATATGGATAGGCTATACTAAATAGGACAATTTGATTCCGAACAGTGATATAATAAAAA